>JBAQYH010000347.1:0-2355 GCA_049299935.1 Methylobacter sp.
GATAACGCGGCGACCACGCAAAAGCCGCAGGCGGTCATCGACCGGATCTCGTATTTTTATGAACACGAGAATTCCAACATTCACCGTGCGGCGCATGAATTGGCGGCGCGGTCGACCGACGCTTACGAAAAAGCGCGGGACACTGTTGCTCGGTTCATGAATGCGCCGTCGTCTTCGGAGATTGTTTTTGCGCGCGGTACAACCGAAGCGATTAATTTGGTTGCGCAAAGTTGGGGACGGCAAAATATCGGTGCGGGCGATGAGATTGTTATTACCTGGTTGGAGCATCACGCTAATATCGTGCCGTGGAAACAGTTGTGCGATGCAACTGGCGCCACATTGCGCGTGGTGCCGGTTGATGATGACGGCCAAGTATTGCTCGGCGAATATCAAAAATTGCTGAATTCGCGCACCAAGCTGGTGTCGTTTACGCAGGTATCGAATGCACTGGGCACAGTAACGCCTGCCGGAGAAATGATCGAGATGGCGCATCGGGTCGGTGCGCGTGTTTTGCTGGACGGCGCTCAGTCGGTTTCGCATTTGCGCGTCGATGTGCAGGCGCTGGATTGCGATTGGTTTGTGTTTTCCGGGCATAAGATATTCGCTCCGACCGGCATCGGCGTGTTGTACGGCAAAGCCGAGTTGCTCGAATCGACGGCGCCGTGGCAAGGCGGCGGCAACATGATAGAGGATGTGACGTTTGAAAAAATCGTCTATCAGCCCGCACCGGCCCGCTTCGAAGCCGGTACCGGCAATATCGCCGATGCGGTAGGCCTTGGCGCTGCATTGGAGTATCTGCTGAAAATCGGCATCGACAATATCGCCCGTTACGAGCATGAGTTGTTGGTGTATGCGATGGATGCGCTGAGAAGCATATCCGGCTTGCGCCTGATCGGCACGGCTGCCGAGAAAACCAGCGTACTGTCGTTCGTGCTGGAAGGGCACAGCAACCAGGATATTGGCGTCGCATTAAACCGCGCCGGTATCGCGGTGCGCACCGGCCACCACTGCGCCCAGCCTATCTTGCGCCGTTTCGGCCTGGAGAGCACCGTGCGCCCGTCACTGGCGTTTTACAATACGCATCAGGAAGTCGACCTGTTGGTCAAAACAGTGAGGCAGATCAAGAGCGGGAAGGATTTTTAGCAATCAGCATGTCGGGTTAGCGTAGCGTAACTCGACATTTTCCACTGCAAGCATCGGAGACATTTTATGAGATTTTTGCATCAACGCTATGACCAAAAGGGTTACACCTATTGTCTGGCGTATAAACAGATCAATGCGGCAGCGATCAGAGACACGGTTGAGCAGCATCTCAAAAACCGTCTGGTGTCGCTAATATGAAATCAAAAGTTATCATTATCGGCGGAGGCCTTTCAGGCGTCTTGGCGGCCATGCAGCTGGCGCAATTTCCGGGCGGTCCTGACGTTCTGCTGATTGAAAAAAATCCAGAGTTACTGGGGCGCGGCGTTGCCTATCAGTATGATTTTACCCATCAACCCTTGAATGTCGTTGCAGGCGGCATGAGCTTGTTTCCGGACAGGCCACTGGATTTTGTCGGGTGGCTTGAAGCTAACCATTTTAAATATAACCATCTGATTGAAAAAGTATCGCCGCAAGAATTCATCCCAAGGAAAATTTTCGGCGATTACGTGCTCGAAAATTTGGAAAGGGTCCAGCATGAGGCTGCCGACAGGCTACAGATTCGTATTGACGAAGCCGTTTCCATCATGAACTTTGGTACGCGAAAAACGGTTGTTCTCGCTTCCGGCAATGAGTTGCATGCCGATCACGTCATATTGGCTCTTGGCAATTTTCCGCCTGCCGATCTTTTCCTGCCGGACAATCCGGTACAGAACGCCCCCCGTTATTATGCCAGTCCATGGTCCGACAAGGTTTACAGCCATATTACAGGGGATGAAAAAATTCTTCTGGTCGGCTCGGGACTTACTGCGGTGGATATTGTGTTGGGACTGATTCTGAGAAAGTTCACCGGAAAAGTCACTATGCTTTCCAGGCGGGGACGATTTCCCCTGCCGCATGATTTGTCACATCCGGCTTTGCAGATTTTGGAGCCGGAAATTAAGCACCCTAGAAAAATGCTGCTTTGGGTTCGCGACCTGATCAGGAAAAGCCCGGATATTCCTTGGCCTTCAATAATGGACGGCTTGCGTCCTTTCACGAAAAAGATATGGCTGGCATGGACGCAGGATGAGAAAAAATATTTTCTTAGGAAAATCAGGCCCTATTGGGAAATTGCAAGGCACCGGATTCCGGAAAAATCGTCAGCGTTGTTGAATGAAATGATGAATGCAGGCAATCTGGAATTAAAGAAAGGTTATATCGTCGAGGCAATAG
>JBAQYH010000348.1:0-7300 GCA_049299935.1 Methylobacter sp.
ATGTTATACAGCAGCCATCGGCGTTGATTTAAATTGAATAGATAATCCTAAAATAATCGGTGGGATGGTGGCGGCTACAGGATATAAGAAATAAGCCGGTCATAAAATCAGTGGAAACACCTAATTTCATGGTTTTTTCTTGATCCTAGAAAAAGCATTTAACCACAGAGGTCACGAATAACACGGAGAAGAATCAACGAGTTAATCTGGAGAAGCGTCAAACTACCGTCCACCGAAAAAGTGAGCGGGATTCTTTTGATAAGCTTTCGAAATACTTCGTGTTCTTTGTGTTCTTCGTGGTTGAACTGCCGAGTTTAGTTCTACTTTGTCAGATTTCATGATCACATAATTCAAGATCGTCATCCCGGCAGGGATTGCCGGAATCCAGGCTCCATGGATGGATTTTAGCTTACCATCCATGGCACTGGATACCCGCTTCCCGGCGGGTATGACGAGCTTACGTATAATCTGACAAAGTAGAATTAGGTTGATGGAACAAGGATGAAGCATAAAGCGACAGGCACCAAGGGCGTGATTCGTTTGGGGTACCGGAGTCTTTTCTAGGAAGAGAATTGAGACCCGTAACCCGAAAGAAGACGCTTAGGGCATTTACCGTTCCACTGCCCTTCAATCTCCATATTCCATAAGTATTGTTACGTATTTTATTTATGTATTTGCTTTGCTAAGGTTAAGCCACATCAATTTAAGCTTAAATTAAGCTTAAAAAATACTTTAATTCCTTATGGCCGGTAAAGCTTTCACTGCACAGGCCATATTTACAATATATCGCAAAAATAACCAGGCGGCTTGCCCCCTACCGAATTGTGCCCGGCGAATAGTCGTCCAAGCTTTCCGGGAGCAAGGTAAGTTGCGTTCGATTTTCATCTTGAATGAAACACTTCATTGAATTCCTAAACGTTTGATAAGACCTTAGTTTTAACATTGATTTTGTGGCGCACGCAGAAAATCAACTCAGACAAAATGCCCAAATTGGGAGTCCATAACATTTCTTAAACGACAAAAAACAATCCGGTTGTGTGCCTGGGTCGAGTTATCAACGGCAACACGAGATGCATGAACTGCTTAATCGATGCGTCAATGCCCAACAGAACTAAGGAAATTGCAATATGAAAGAACCGATGAACCTTTATCGAAATGACTATTGGCTGGCGATTCCATTGTTGTTATGCGGCGGGCTTGGTTCATCAGCTCTTGTCGTTTCCAGCCGCTTTGCGCTGCATGGCTGGGTCATGGCGGCGGGTTTGATCCTCGTGACTGCCGGCTTGTATTTCTGGAGCCGCAACCGCTACCGGATGGCGTTGCAGGCTATCGAGCAAAGCCTGCTTGAAAGTTTGCAACAGCCGCATCAGGAAGCCATCAAAGCCTTGCAGGAGGCCCATGCCGAAACCGTTTTGCGGGCCTCCGCCCTGCGCGCTGAGACCGAACGGCAGCATATCGGCACCTTACTGGCTGATTTAGCGCAACGTCTCGGCGGCCGGGATCAGGACAAAACTGTACCCGGTGATTTATCCGTCGAAGCCCAAATTGCCGACCTGGCGCAACGTCTCGATGCATTGACCAAGCGTCTTGACTCGCAACCGGTAGGCGCCGGGAAACCGGAGCCACGCGTCGATGGACTGGACTCGCTCTGCCAAAAAGTACTGCCGATCTGGGCGAGCCAAGTCGAGATGGCCAGAGTGCATACCGAAGAATCGATCACCAATTTGGCGGAACGCTTCGACGCCCTGTCAAAACGCCTCGATGCCGCCGTTGCCGCGTCCCAAAACGCCGTCGGCGGCGACCACGAAACCCATGGCGGCATCGTAGAACTGTTGCAGGACAGCCAACTGGAGCTGGGCACCATCACCAACGCATTGAGCGCCTCGCTCGAAGAAAAAGACAAACTGCTGCGCTCAATAGAAGACCTGTCCAGCTTTACCGAACAACTGAGCAAAATGGCCTGGGAAGTCAGCAGCATTGCCAGCCAGACCAACCTGCTGGCGCTGAACGCCGCCGTTCAGGCGGCCCGGGCCGGCGAGGCCGGACGCGGCTTTTCAGTGGTTGCCGACGAAGTGCGGAAATTGTCGCGCTCGTCCGGCGATGTCGGCAAGAAAATTACCGAAACCATCGAAGCCGTCAACGAAGCGATTGACGGCACCCTGAAAATATCCCGCAAATTCGCCACCCAGGACAAACAAACACTGAGCAATGCAGAACAGATTATTGCTTCAGTCTTGAGCCGCTTCAGCAGAGCCGCTTCCGGCTTGTCCGACTCCGAAGAACTGTTGCGCACTGAAAACAACGCGATCAACTACGAAATATCCGACGTCTTTGTCGCCTTGCAGTTCCAGGACCGGGTCAGCCAGATCCTGATGCTGGTCGGCGACGACTTGAACAAGCTCGAACAGCACCTGAACGCGCTTAAAAACGAAGAAACCCGCGAAGGATCGCCCCGCTCGGTCAACGTAGAGCAATGGCTCGAAGAACTGGCCATGACCTACACCATGGAAGAACAGCTTGCGGCACACGAAGGCGCGAAAACCGAGATCAACACCCACCAAACCAACATTACCTTTTTTTGAGGATACGACCATGGCCAAAACAATACTGTTTGTAGAAGACTCCGCGTCAGTTAGACAAGTCTTTAAAAGCACCCTGACCCGCGAAGGCTACGACGTGATCGTCGCCTGCGACGGCCAGGACGCCTTGACCAAACTGGACGGCACCAAAATACACCTGATCATCAGCGACGTGAACATGCCCAATATGGACGGCCTCACCTTCGTCAAAACGGCCAGACAACTGCCGGCCTACAGATTCACCCCGATCATCATGCTGACCACCGAAACCCAGGAAGCAAAAATGAACGAAGGCAAAGCCGCCGGCGTCAAAGCCTGGATCGTCAAACCCTTCCAACCGCCGCACCTGCTGGCTGCGGTTTCCCAGCTTATCCAGGCATAACCGGCGGGAGCATTTTATGGCGAACGTGAACAATAAAAACCAGCAAAGCGGCCGCATCGTCATAGAAGATGAATTGACCATCTATACCGCCCTGGAATTGAAAGACCCATTGCTGGCGGGGCTATCGGCGAGTGAAGAACTGGAGCTGGACCTATCCGGCGTCGGCGAAATCGATGCCGCCGGATTGCAACTGCTGGTCATGATAAAACAAGAAGCAGCGGCCTTAGGCAAAGCCTTGCATATTAGCGGCCACAGTCCGGTGGTGCTGGATCTCCTGGATTTATCCGGATTGGCCGGTTTTTTCGGCGACCCGCTGCTGATCGTCCGCAAGCCCACACAAGAAGGACAACCGACATGATCCCAGACGAATATTTACAAACCTTTGTAGTCGAATGCAGGGAACTGCTCGAACAAATGGAAGAAGCCCTGCTGATCGTAGAGCAGGCCGCAGAAGACCCTGAAATCATCAACGCCATCTTCCGGGCCGCGCACACCATCAAAGGCTCTGCGGGCATGTTCGGCATCGACCCCATCGTCGCCTTTACCCACGCCGCAGAAAGCGTGCTGGACCGGGTGCGCAGCGGCGACATCGCCATGAGTTCCGTACTGGCGGCATTATTCATTGAAGCGCACGATCATTTGCGCGAATTGATCAATCACGTTGCCGAAGGCAGCCAGCCCGCCGAGGAAACCGACCATCAGGGCAAAAACCTGATCGCCCGGCTGGAAGCTTACCTGGGCGAGACAACGGCAGGACAACCGGACAACTCGGACAACTCGGACGACATGCCGGTAATTCATCAGTCCAAACTGGAGCGGGAACAGAGCGACATAGTCGGAACCGACCATTGGCACCTGTCCTTGCGCTTTGGCCAGGACGTATTCAGGAACGGCATGGACCCCTTTTCGTTCGTGCGCTGCCTGTCCTCGTTGGGCCGCATCGTCGAACTGGTGACCATCATCGACGCCATACCGGTCGCCCAAGAAATGGACCCCGAATCCTGCTATTTAGGTTTTGAAATCAGCTTCAGCAGCGACGCCGACAAAGTCGCCATCGACAGCATCTTCAACTTCGTGCGCAGCGACTGCTTCATCCACATCCTGCCGCCGCACAGCAAAGCCTCCGAATACCGGCGCCTGATCCAGGAACTGCCGGAAGAAGAAATGCGCCTCGGCGAAATCCTGGTCAAATGCGGCACCCTGACCCCGGAAGAACTGGACAACATCCTGCGCCTTCAAGCCCAGCATGGCGACGATCCGCAACGGCCGATCGGCGAAGTCCTGGTCGAACAACAACTGGTCAGCCGGCCGGTCGTCGAAGCCGCACTGGAAAAACAACAACAGATTAAAGACCACAAAAAAAGCGAAGCCAGCCTGATCCGCGTCGACGCCGAAAAACTCGACGAACTGATCAACCTGGTCGGCGAACTCATCATCGCCGGAGCAGGCACCAACCTGATCGCCCGTCGCGCCGGCATGGCCGACCTGATGGAATCCACCGCCACCCTGTCCAGGCTGGTCGAAGAAGTCCGCGATTCCGCACTGGCCTTGCGCATGGTACAGATCGGCGCCACCTTCAACCGCTTCCAGCGCGTCGTGCGCGACGTCAGCAAAGAACTGGGCAAAGATGTCGACCTGATTATCAGCGGCGCCGACACCGAACTCGACAAAACCGTCGTCGAAAAAATCGGCGACCCGCTGACCCATTTGGTGCGCAACTCCATGGACCACGGCATCGAACCGGCCGAACTGCGCATCGCCCGCGGCAAACCCGCCAAAGGCACCCTCAAACTCAACGCCTACCACGACGCCGGCAGCATCGTCATCGAAGTCAGCGACGACGGCGGCGGCCTGAACAAAGAAAAAATCCTGAATAAAGCCATCGAACGCGGCCTGGTCAGCGAAGGCGCCATCCTGACCGACAAAGAAATCTACAACCTCATCTTCGAAGCCGGATTCTCCACCGCCGATGCCGTCAGCAACCTGTCCGGCCGGGGCGTCGGCATGGACGTCGTCAAACGCAACATCCAGGCCCTGCGCGGCACCGTCGACCTCGACAGCGTCGAAGGCCAGGGCAGCACCATCCGCATCCGCCTGCCGCTGACCCTGGCCATCATCGACGGCTTCATGGTCGGCGTCGGCGATGCCGCCTACGTCATCCCGCTGGACATGGTCGTCGAATGCGTCGAATTAAGGGCTTGGGCCGGCGACGAAGGCGATGGCCAATACCTGAACCTGCGCGGCGAAGTGTTGCCGTACCGGCGGCTGCGTGACCACTACGACATCGAAGCTGAGAGAGTGCAACGCGAGAACGTCGTCGTCGTGCGCTACGGCGAGCACAAGGCCGGCTTGGTCGTGGACAAACTGATGGGCGAATTCCAAACCGTGATCAAGCCGTTGGGCAGGCTGTTCAAAGGCGAAAAGAGCATTGGCGGATTCACCATTTTGGGCACGGGTGAAGTCGCATTGATTGTAGATGTCCCTGGACTGATGCAACAGGTAACCAGTCAAGCACTATCCATGGCCGGATAGTGAATTTAAGCGAATATTAAGTGCGTATATTCTAAGAGCAGAGGTGAAATATGTTTAAAAACATGAAAATAGGTCAGCGTTTAGGCTGGGGGTTCGGTTGCGTTTTGGCACTGATGTTGGTTCTGATCGTGATCGGCATCAACCGCATGGGGGAAATCAACGAACGCCTGGAAGGCATCGTCAACGACAACAACGTCAAAGTTGCGCTATCTCAGGACATGCGCGGAGTGGTACGCAACGTTTCTACCGCGGTGCGCAATGTAGTTCTGGTTAACGATCCGGCCGCAATGCAGGAAGAGATCAAACGCATTGAGGACCAGCAAAAAAAATACAACGAAAGTGAAGCCCGACTGTCCGACATGGTCAAGAGTGAGCAGGGCAAGGCAATCCTGGCTAAAGTCAAACAGGGCGAAGCCGAAACCACACCGTTAACCCAAAAAGTGATTGACTTGGCTGTGGCCGGCAAGGATCAGGAAGCCGTGACTACGCTGCTCAAGGAAGTGCGACCCAAACAACGGTTTTGGCTGGATGCTTTGGACGAATTGAAGGATTTTCAAGACAAGATCAGCAAAAAAGACGCCGATGCAGCCGCCCAGGCTTACGCCACCGCACGCACATTAATGCTTGTTTTGGGTGCCGTGGCCATGGCTCTCGGTGCGTTCATCGCTTTCTGGATTACCCGCAGCATCACTCGGCCGCTGTATATCGCGATGGATGTCGCTGAAAAAATTGCCGCGGGCGATCTGACTGCCGACATTCAGGTTGCAGGCAAGGATGAAACCGGCCTATTACTGACTGCGATGAAAAACATGACTAACACCCTAAAGAACTTATTGTCCGACACCGGCGTTCTCGTCAAAGCCGCGGTGGCCGGCGAGCTTGACGCGCGTGCCGATGCAAGCAAATATCAGGGCGACTTCCGCAATCTGGTAACAGGCATCAATCAAACTTTGGATGGCGTCATCGGTCCCGTCAACGAAGCGATGGGCGTACTTAAGGAAATGGAACAGGGCGACCTGACCAAAAACGTTACCGGCGACTATAAAGGCCAGCTCAAGGACTTTAAGGATTCCATCAACAACACTATCGATAAACTGTCGCAAGTCATCAGTGAAGTTAATAGCGCCGCCGCCAATATCGCATCGGCCAGCGAGGAAGTTTCCTCCACTGCCCAAAACATGAGTCAGGCAACCAGCGAACAGGCCGCCAGCGTCGAGGAAACCAGCGCATCGGTCGAACAGATGTCGGCTTCGATCAACCAGAACACCGAGAACGCCAAAGTCACCGACGGCATGGCGACCCAGGCCAGCGGCGAAGCGGTACAGGGCGGCGAAGCCGTTAAAGAGACGGTCAGCGCGATGAAGAGTATCGCCGGAAAAATCGGCATCATCGACGACATCGCCTACCAAACCAACTTGCTGGCCTTAAACGCGGCGATTGAAGCGGCCCGCGCCGGTGAACACGGCAAGGGCTTTGCTGTGGTTGCCGCCGAAGTGCGTAAGCTGGCCGAACGCAGCCAGATTGCCGCGCAGGAAATCGGCGAGCTGGCCGAAAGCAGTGTCGAGATGGCGGAAAGCGCCGGCAAACTGCTCGATACCATCGTGCCGTCGATCAAGAAAACCTCCGATCTGGTACAGGAAATCACGGCAGCCTCTGAAGAGCAATCCGCAGGCGTAGGCCAAATCAATACCGCGATGGATCAGCTGAACCAGATTACCCAGCAGAATGCCAGTTCATCGGAAGAGTTGGCCGCGACCTCGGAAGAGATGAGCGGACAGGCGGCGCAACTGCAAGAACTGATGGCGTT
>JBAQYH010000349.1:0-2385 GCA_049299935.1 Methylobacter sp.
TGTATTTCGCCTCTGCTGCGCCGCCGGTTCGTTATCCCAACGTTTACGGCATCGATATGCCTGCCGCCCATGAATTGATTGCCCATGATCGAACGGAAGACGAGGTATGTGCGGCAATAGGCGCAGACCGGGTGATTTATCAGGACTTGAGTGACCTGATTGATGCGGTGCGCAAGGGTAATCAGGACATTGGACACTTCGATACCTCCTGCTTCAGCAAAGAATACATCACCGGCGACATTGACGATGCGTACCTGGAGCGCACCGAGGCTTTACGCAATGATAGCGCGCAAACGACAAGAAACTCGGAAAATTTCATTATCGAAATGCAAAACGGCGATTAGGGAGCGAGTCGTTCTTTAAGAACGATCAGTACCAGGTCTGGGCCGTTTATTTTATCCGGTTGATAATTAATAGGGATGCCGGTAGACTGTAAAAAAAACACGGCCCAGTCAGATAATGATTAAACAGCGATTTTTATTATTGTTAATACTCATGATGGTCATTACGCCGGTTTGGTCGGCGCTTGGCTATTATTCGAGTATGGCGGGGTCGTTGTCTGTTGAACCTTCTTTCGAACAAGGCATCGCCGCCGCAGATTCGGCCGGTGCCGCACCACAGAATTCAGAACACTGTCTGCATCAGGACAAATTTAAAATAGCCTGCGATGCAAACGGCAGTTGCACCTTCCATATTTGTGGCGATGGCGGCATCGCCACCGTCTTTTCATTTACGCAAGCCTATAGCGCGTACCGTTATGAGCATTGGGAAAAATCCGTTTCCCGTTCCCTCGCATTCTCCCCCGCAATAAGACCGCCGATCAATAGCCTCTAACCGTCGTAGGAATGGACAGGCCTTTTTGTCCATTCCTTGCGCAAACTCAACATAACATATCCGTTTCACGGACTTTGTAACGAGTGTAGGAGGACACATGTCGCCACAAATTCTTTTCAAGTGCTTTAGCTTGATATTGCTGCTGCTTTCCGCCCGTGTATTTGCGGGTGAAGCGCCGGTAACCGAGCGCGTATTAACATTAAAAGCGGCCACCGAGCAGGCCGTTCGGGATAATCCCGATCTGGCGCAAATGCAGGCCAGGGCTCAAGCGATGGCCGCCGTTCCGTCACAAATGGGGACTCTGCCCGATCCTGAAATCAGTTTCAATGCGATGAGCCTTCCGGTTAATAGCTTTAGCACCCGGCAGGAAGACATGACGCAATTGGGAGCGGGTATCTCGCAAACTTTCCCTTTTCCAGGCAAGCTGGCATTGCGCGAACAAGCGGCGGCTTTTGAAGCGGAAGCCGCATCGCAAAGCGTCACCGAGGTACGCTGGCGCTTACTGAGTGAAGTTAAAACCACCTGGTGGCTGATCTTTTATCTGGACCGGGCGATTCAGATTGTTGACAGCAACCATGCGCTGTTACGGCAGTTTGTTGAGATTGCCAGGACTAAATACGAAGTCGGCGAAGGTTTGCAGCAGGATGTACTGCTGGCTCAACTGGAATTATCCAAGCTGCTCGATCAGCAATTGATGCTAAAGGCATCGCGCCGTAACGCAGCCGCCAGCCTGAATGCGCTGTTGGATAAACCGGCCAATGAAGAGGTCCGTTTGCCGGACAAGATTGAATCGCAATTGCCGAGCATCAAGCAGGAAAACCTGCTTTATCAACAGGCGGAAACATCGAGAGCCGTACTGGAAGGCAACCGGCAAGGGATTAATGCCGCGCAATCGCGTCTGGATTTGGCAAAAAAAGACTATCTGCCTGATTTCAATCTAGGCGCCTCCTACGGTGCTAGAGACGATATGCCTTCCGGTGACAGGCGGGCCGATCTGTTAAGTTTGAACCTGAGCATGAATGTACCGATCTTCGCCGCACAAAAACAGGCCAAGGCGGTTGATCAGCGCACCAGCGAGTTAATGCAGGAAAAATACGCTTTACAGGATCAATGGAACAAAGTCCGGTCGCAAATCTCACAAGGCTATAACGATTACCGGCGCGCCAAAGACCAGGTGGTGTTGTTCGAAACCGGCATCGTGCCGCAGGCAAGACAGACCGTTGCTTCGATGCTGGCCGGTTACCAGGTCAATAAAGTCGATTTCCTGAATTTGGTGCGCAGCCAGATTACCTTGTTCGAATACGAAACCCAATATTGGAAAGCGTTTACCGAAGCGAATCAGTTTCTGGCTCAGTTAAATGCGGCTGTCGGCGAGGAAGAAATTTATGAATAAGCAGGTATTAATAACAGCGGTGTTGATGCTGGTTTTGGGTGCCGGCGGCGGATATTGGTGGGCTAACCAACATCATGAACAGCCGGTCAGTTTATCAGACAAAAATAGACAGCCTTTGTTTTACCGCAACCTGATGAATCCATCGGCGACCTCTCCTG
>JBAQYH010000350.1:0-2827 GCA_049299935.1 Methylobacter sp.
CGGTTGCACAGTCCGCCGTTTTAAAGTTATCGTTATCATACACCAATGAGATGTTTCACTGCGTTTGGCAACGGCTCCTGCTTTGGGCATTCTATAAAAATCGTAACTATTCAGCGTATGCTAAAAAATGATTAATGGAACACGGATGACACCGATTAAACGGATAATCACTGATTAAAGCGCAGAATATTTTAAAAAATCCGTGTAAATCCGTCTTATCCGTGTCATCCGTGTTCTATTTCTTTTTTCGCTGAATAGTTACTAAAAATCGCAGTGAGTCCACGAAAAGCACGAAAGCCGAAAGCAGGCGGCACGAAAGAAATCAGTATGTGATATTGCACAGCCTTTCACCCTTTGGGGATGGTTGCAACTCGGTATCTCTTTGAATATTTTCGTGCTTTTCGTGTTTTTCGTGGAGCAAATGATTTTCCAGGATGAAGCCGCTTCGTGGCCTCAGGTCTCGATGCAAAAGGGGTCTTATGTTGATGGGGCCGTCCCTGATATACCCTACTGTTGAAAGGATTTTTATTCAATGAAATGGGGATTATGATGTAATCATTAAAATGTAAACCGCACTATTTTCTACCGCAGGAGTTCCTTCGAATAAGTTTTAAAAAACAGTGTTTGCAAGATTTGGGGAGCTATGATGTCAAAAAAAACTTTGTTAATGACGGAAACGGCGATTGCTAATGGCGTCAATGAAGCGAAAGGAGGCGCTGAGCATTACAACTTTCAAATGGCGAGCAAACTAAATACCGCTAAAGCCAAGCTGATTAATATCCTGTCAAAATTTCCTGCCACCGCGTTATGGTTGCTTTATCGATACGAAGCCTACGCCCGCAAGCCGGAGCAGGCCGCCGCATCGCCTGTTTCTTTGGCCGAAATTAAGAGCCTTTACTTGCTGGCAAGCCTGTCGGTTTCAGGCAGGGGCTTCAATCGCGAGACTTTAGCCGGTGAAAAACAGCATTTAGCCGAGACGCTGCAAGCATTTCCTTTTTCGATTGAAGACCTGTTTGTGCTGACTGAGCTGATTATTTATGCTTTCAGGAGCCGGGATATTGATCATCAATCAGCCCATATTTATTCCGGTTTGGTTGCCAAACGGCTGCATGATTCAAGCCGGTGCGACAGGCTAAAACTGCCTGATATAATCGAAGCCATGCGCACCAGCCAATTCGATCAGCAGTTTCTGTTTTTGTCCGGCGCCGATATGCAGCGATACGTGACTGATATGGTTTCTGCCGAACATCGTTGGTTAAGTTCAAGACAGGCATTGGCCGAGGCTAATTCAGGCTTGGTTTTGTTCATAGCCAACCAGTACAAGCGCGGATTTTTAGACTTTGACGATCTGGTGCAGGAAGGTCAAACCGGCTTGTTAAGGGCCATCGACAAGTTCGATTGCCGCTTGGGATTCCAGTTTTCAACCTATGCGGCTTATTGGATCAGGCAGGCTGTGTCCCGCGCCCTGTCTCGTTGCGAAAGAGTCGTACGCGTACCTTGCGAGCAGGTGGCGAATATCCATAAAGTGCTGCGAGCAAAGACCGAGCTGTTTGCAAAAACGGGCAGGGAGCCCAGCATTAAGGAATTAACCGAATATTCAAAAATGCCTGATGAGCAAATAAATGCTATTTTAACCGTTTCGCAAACGGCAGTTTCGTTGGAAAACATGGATGACGATGACGAATCATTGGCGCCGATTGATTTTTTAGAGCAGCAGGTTTTTATTCACCCGTTTAAAAAAATAGAACAGTCCGATCTTAAAACCTGGATCGGAAAAGCTGTTAAAATCCTCGACCCACGTGAGCTAAAGGTTATTTGCTGCCATTTCGGCATCAATACCGGCAATGAAATGACTTTACAGGAAATTGGCGCGGAACTTCACTTAACCAGAGAGCGGGTTAGGCAGATTCAGGTTAAGGCGCTCAATAAAATGAAACTCAGCTACGGTGAGCAATTAATGAGTTTTTTATGATCAACGCTCGTTATATAAGCGGCCGCCATTCATGGCAATCGGTCGCATCGGTGGCCCGCCGATTGCAACACTTCCGCCATCCGTGGCAGTCGGTCGCATCGGTTCGCTACCGATTGCGACACTTCCGCCATCCATGGCAGTCGTAACTTAGGAGATATACATGAAGAAGTATTTGTTTAATATTCTGTTTTTTTGCGTTGTGGGCGTCGGCGGGTACTTGATTTACGACCGCCTGCACACCACGCCTCCGCTACAGGATTCCCTGGCCTATTCCGATTTTATCAGCAAGGTAAAACATGGGCAGGTTGAGCGCGTGGAAGTGTCCGGGCAGATGATCGGCGTTCGAACGTCAGACGGTCAAAACTACGAGACCTTCAATCCCGGCGATGGGCATTTAATCGACGATCTTCTGAGCAATGGCGTGCAGATAAGAACGGTGCCTCCCGAGCAGGAGACACTGTTCATGAAGATCTTCATCTCCTGGTTTCCGATGCTGTTGATGATTGTGGTTTTTATCATTTACATGCGCAGGACCCAAGGCGGCATGGGCGGCGGCGGTTTCGGCAAGAGCAAGGCCAAATTGCTTGAAGAGGACAAAATGACCGTCCACTTTAGCGACGTTGCCGGTTGCGAAGAAGCCAAAGAAGAAGTGGCCGAGCTGGTCGATTTTTTGCGCGATCCGCAAAAGTTCCAGAAACTGGGCGGGCAAATACCGCGCGGCATCTTGATGGTCGGCCCTCCGGGCACCGGTAAAACCCTGATCGCCAGAGCCATTGCCGGCGAAGCGGGGGTCAAGTTTTTCACCATTTCCGGTTCGGACTTCGTCGAGATGTTTGTCGGCGTCGGCGCGTCCAG
>JBAQYH010000351.1:0-2615 GCA_049299935.1 Methylobacter sp.
ATATTGCCGTCTTCAACCTGAGCCCATTCATGGGATTTTGCGTACTTTAAGTTACCGGGTATGTCGCTCATGATAATCTCTCAATAGTGTTAGTTTATTTTTTCAAGGATAACGTGCAATTTTTTAAAAACAACAAAAAAATGCATTAAAGAATGGAAATCTTATAACATGAACAAATCCATACGCTTCTTTACTGTTTACATGAATGTTCTTTTAATAGCCTGTATTTTTACACTCAGCGTTAGCTTGGGTTTCGCAGATGATGACGATAAGCCGGTTGCCAAATTGCCGGATGCAGCCGGGACGGGAACTATTTTCCTGTCCGCCAACGCCCAGTCATTATCGGGCTTACAGACGATAACGCTTACCCCGGCCAAGCATCATGCTGAATTTACGGCTTACGGCAAAGCGGTCAATATACAGCCGTTGGTCGAGCTGCGGCACCGGTATTTGGTCACGTTAACTGAGCGCGGCGGCGCTGCGGCAAGGTTCAATCAGGCTGAGCAGAACATCAAGCGCCAACAAGAATTGTATCGTGAGGGCGCGACCTCAAAACGCAACTTGCAAGTCCAGCAGGCGCAATGGCAAACCGATAAAGCCCAGGTTGATGCCGGCAGCGTACAAGGCAAGGCTATCGTCGATGAAGCCCGGCTCAATTGGGGTAAAAAGCTGACCGAATGGGCGATAGCTACGGATTCCGACCCGCTGAGCGCCTTCTTATCCGGCCAAAAGACGCTGTTGCAAATTACCTTGCCGGTTAATAAGCAGCTGGCAAACGATATTCAGAGCATTTATGTTGAAGCCTCAGGCAACCGCAGTGCGGCCGCCAAAGCAGAGCTGATCTCGGCGGCCCCGCAAACGGATACCACCGCGCAAGGCGAAAGCTATTTTTTCCAGACCGATGGCCGCCGCAACTGCTGCTCCCGGCAGTCTTGCGGCATACACACCATCCCTGGCGATAACCATATCAGAACCGGTATGCGCGTTGCGGCATGGATACCCGAACAAGGCGAAAACCAGTCCGGCGTCGTTATTCCGAAGTCCGCTTTAGTCTGGTACATGGATCAAGCCTTTGTTTACATTAAAACCGCTGAGGAACAATTCAGCCGCCGCACTATAGACCGGTATTCGGCAACGGCCGACGGTTATTTTGTCGGCAACGGTATCAATGCAGGCGAGGAACTGGTTGTCACCGGAGGGCAAATGCTGTTGTCGGAAGAATTCAGGGGGCAAATCCCGGATGAGGATGATTAACCCTGAGCACTCAGTTGGAATGCGTAACCGTTCTTGCTGAATACGTTAATCCCATGGCGGTGTATCGCCGTTATAGGCAACGAAGTCTTTAACCGTTGCATGGGTTTTCGCGCCGGAGGCGGTCTTCTTGGGTGAAGAACCGGCTTTGGACGATGATGTCTTCGATCTTGGCGGTTCGGCCTCGCCGGATCCAGTTTGCCATCTGGCAAAGAGCGTAATGTCCTTGTCTGCCGGGACAAACCATTTCTTTTGAATGGCGTCCCATCTTGCGCCAAGCGCTTTTGCGTCATCCTTTTGGGCAAAAGGGACATTCAGATAAATTTTCGAGTTTGCCATTTTATATTAATAGAGAAGGTGTGAGCTTGATGGAGTTGAATTGCTGCATTATAAATCATGGTCAATGCTGTCTTCCTGTTCATTCGCGCTATTAATAACCGCCGCAGATCAACCTTGTCTCATAGGAGGATTGTATAGGCTTGATTGCTGCAACAACCATTTACCGATGGTTCTTTGCCATTCAGTCAATGACTTTTCCGGTCGCCTGCCCTATTGGCTCATAATGTATAATGTAAAGCCGTTTCGCCAAGGGGACTTCCATGCCTGAACAAACCAATCCTTATGATTCCATTCTTGCTCTTTCGGAAGATCCTTCTTCTTTGGCGGTTTGGCTGACCTCCGCCGACCAATCCTTTTTGTTGCAACGGCAGACGGATGACCTTCGCTTTGCCGACAACGCCAATGATTTACCCGTGATAACGGTGGATGCAGGGCAGAAGTATCAGGCCATCGAGGGCTTCGGGTTTTCGTTGACCGGCGGCAGCGCGATGCTGATCAGCCGCTTGCCTGACCCTGACAGAAGCGCATTGTTGCGGGAATTGTTCTTGCCCGATGGCGATGGCATCGGCGTTAGTTTTTTGCGCCTGAGCATCGGTGCGTCGGACCTGAGCGAGCGCTGCTTTTCCTATGACGACAGGCCGGCCGGACAATCCGATTCTGAGCTGGTTCATTTTGACATCGAGGCCGGGGACCTTGAAGTCATTCCGCTGTTACGGGAAATTTTGGCTATCAACCCCGAGATCAGGATCATGGCCACGGCTTGGTCGGCGCCGGCTTGGATGAAGACCAACGAGAATTTTCGCGGCGGTAAACTGAGGCCGGATTGCTACGCTGTTTACGCCGCTTACTTGGTCAAATACCTGCAAGCCATGCGGGACAGAGGCATCGCCGTCCATGCGATCACCCCGCAGAACGAACCGTTGAATCAAAAAAACGAACCCAGCATGGTCATGGAAGCAAGTGAGCAGGCCGAGTTCATAAAGAATCATCTGGGACCGGCTTTATCGGCAGCCGGGCTGGCCGAT
>JBAQYH010000352.1:0-2198 GCA_049299935.1 Methylobacter sp.
CTTACGGGGCGATTATCGTAAAAGATAACCAAGTGGTTGCCGCCAGCGGCAACAAGGTCACCACCCATCTTGACCCTACCGCGCATGCCGAAGTGATGGCTATACGCCTAGCCTGCAAGAAGCTGAATGACTTCCAGTTGCAGGGTTGCATTCTTTACTCCAGCTGCGAACCCTGCCCGATGTGTCTGGGGGCAATCTATTGGGCAAGGCTTGCCAAGGTCTATTATGCCTGTAGCCGGCATGATGCGGCTGCCGCCAATTTTGACGACAGTTTCATTTACGATGAGATTTCCGTGTTGCCGCATCAGCGCCGCATCGCGATGCTGCATTTAAACCTGCCGAATGCGATGCAGCCGTTTAATATTTGGGCGGGAAAGAGCGATAAGGTGCTTTATTAAAAACAGGCGAAAGGCGAAAGGCGAAGAGCGGCCCCTATTAGCTTACGACTTATTGGCTCCTGCGTGGCGGAGTTTTTTTCGCCTTTCGCCTTTTGCCTTTCATCTCCCTTATTTATCGGCTACCTTAATCAACCACCCGGTCTGATCGGAACATCCTAATATCGCCGTGGCTTTGGCATTGAACCTGACAAAACTACCATTGAAAGCCGCAGGCAACTTTGCTTTAACCCGGTGAAAACTGCTGTTGCTTTCAACGGTAAACTCAAGATTTTGATTTTTGGCGGTCAATTTGATGGTTTCCGGGTTAACCCAAGGCGAGACCATGAAGGACAGCGTCGATTCGGGCGGAACCTCGGCTTTCTCGGGTTCTTTATAGACAGGAAGATTGAAGTCTCTAAATTGAGGCTTTTTGCAAATCTCATCGACCTTACCAGATTCATAGGCGAAAGCTGTGCCGGTAAATAATGCCGCAGCAATAAATAGAATAGGGCTAAGCATTTTCGTTACGTTCATATCCACTCCTCAAAAAAGACTTTGTGTCGCCTGGCAGTTACAGTTGAAACACTGCATTTAACAGGGAACCGCGTTAATTATGTTTACTCGCTGCAACATCCGTTAGATAAAATCCATAGGTAATCATATCCTTCAGACAAAACCGATGATGTCTTGTACAATATCGGAAGTTTAAATTTTAGCAAGAGAACACCACATTGAGCGAACAAAATCAGGAAGGCTTGAATTATAAAAGCGCCGGCGTCGACATCGAAGCCGGTAATGCATTGGTCGAACGCATCAAACCGATTGCCGCCAGAACACGGACAGCAGGGGTCATGGCCGGCCTGGGCGGTTTCGGTTCGATGTTTGAACTGCCTCTGGATCGTTATCAGCAGCCGATCCTGGTTTCCGGTACCGATGGCGTAGGCACCAAGCTGAAACTGGCCAATGAATTGAATATTCATGACACCATCGGCATCGACCTGGTTGCGATGTGCGTCAACGATATTATCGTCCAGGGCGCAGAGCCTTTGTTTTTCCTTGATTATTTTGCGACCGGTAAGCTGGATGTCGATACCGCCGCATCGGTCGTGGACGGCATCGGCAAAGGCTGCGAGCTGGCAGGCGCCGCTTTGGTCGGCGGAGAAACCGCGGAAATGCCGGGCATGTATGCGGACGGCGAGTATGATCTGGCCGGTTTTTGCGTCGGCATCGTGGAAAAAAGCAAAGTGCTCGACGGCAGCAAAGTCAGAGTCGGCGACAAGCTGATCGGCATTGCATCGTCCGGCCCGCATTCCAACGGCTATTCGTTAATCAGGAAAATCATTAGCCACAGCAATGTTGCGCTCACTGATTCGTTTAATGGCAAAACCTTGGGCGCCGCCTTGCTTGAACCGACCCGGATTTACGTTAAATCGTTGCTGGCGCTGCTGGATAAAGTCCCGGTACACGCGCTGGCCCATATCACCGGCGGCGGCTTGACCGAGAATCTGCCGCGTGTGCTTCCGCAAGGCACCAAGGCAAATATCGACCTTGCTTCCTGGGAGTTTCCGGCCATCTTCAAGTGGTTGCAGGAAAAGGGTAACGTGTCGCAGCCGGATATGCTGGTCACCTTTAATTGCGGCATCGGCATGATCGTTTGTGTGGCTGCCGAAGATGAGCGGGCGACGCTGCAAGCCCTCGACCAACTGGGCGAGAAGGCTTTTACTATCGGCGAACTGGTTGAGTCTGACGGCAAGCCGGAAGTTAAATATCTGTAAACGGGATTTAATTGTTAGCTGTTCTCAAAGGGAATAACCTCATAAC
>JBAQYH010000353.1:0-3398 GCA_049299935.1 Methylobacter sp.
GGATGCAGGAGGTAGAGCAATGCAGGGAGCAATTGCCGAGGCGAAGCAAAAGAAAGTAACTCGCCCTCGGGTGCGAGAACCCGATTCAATCAACTGTCGCGCTAGCGACACCTTAAATATTAAAGCGCTCAAATTTCGACTAACTGCGTAATTCTACTTTGTCAGATTTAATAAACACACAATACCCAGAATCGTCATTCCGGCAGGGATTGCCGGAATCCAGACTCCATGGATGGATTTAGCTTACCATCCATGGCACTGGATACCCGCTTCCCGGCGGGTATGACGGGCTTACGTATAATCTGACAAAGTAGAAGTAACATCAGTTAAAAACATACGATTTTTGAAAAATGGGAGTAGTATAAAAATCCTCTAACCTTTAACGATAAAATCAGTCTTATTCATATGGTTACCAGTACAACAAACGCCTAGCCGGAATCACGCGATGCTCAACTTTAAGGTTGAACGAATCCTTTAAAGATAGAATTAATTTCCATGATCAAAAAAATCAGTATCCGGCAGCTCAAACCCGGCATGTTCATTCACGATATAAATTGCGCCTGGATAGAACATCCTTATTTGGTGGGGTCGCTCAAAATCAAGAACGACAAGGTAATCAAAGAAATCGCCGACCTCGGTGTCCGTGAATTATATATCGACACGGTTAAAGGGCTAGATGTGATTGATGCGCCCACCGAAACTGAAGTCAATGCCGAGATTGAGCATAAAATGCTGGAAATGGTCCAACAAACTAAGCCGATTGCAACATCCGCCACGCTGAGTGAAGAGCTTAAGAGGTCCAGAAAAGTATTCAGCGAAGCTAATAAGATCATAGCTAACATCATGCACGATGTGCGCATCGGTAAGCAGATTGAACTGGAGCAGATTGACCCCGTGGTCGGGAAAATGGCCAATTCGATACTGCGCAACAAGGACGCCATGCTTAGCTTATGCAGGATCAAAAACAAGGACGACTACACTTTCCTCCACTCCGTCAGTGTTGGCGCATTGCTGATCTCTTTCGCCCACGCATTGGATTTTAATCGTAGCGTAATAAAACAGCTCGGCATCGGCGGCATGTTGCACGACATCGGTAAAACCAAGGTGCCGAATGAAATATTGAATAAACCCGGCAAGCTGACCGAAGAAGAATTCGTTATTATGAAGTCGCACGTCGTGCATGGCTGTAGCATCCTGAGAAAGTCGCCCGGCATTTCTCAAGTGTCTTTCGATGTGACCTCACAGCACCATGAGCGCTTTGACGGCAGCGGCTACCCGCTAAAACTGAAGAATGCGGAAATGTCGGTCTACGGACAAATGGCATCCATCGTCGATGTTTACGATGCGATTACCGCGGATCGCTGTTATCACAAGGGCATGGAGCCTACCGTTGCAGTCAGGAAGATGTTTGAATGGAGCAAATTCCACTTTAATCCCAAGCTGCTCCGCATTTTTATCCGCACCGTCGGCATCTATCCGGTCGGCACTTTGGTGATGCTGGAAAGCGGCAAGATCGGAGTCGTCATCGAACAATGCGAAACGGATATGACCAGACCGCTGGTGCGCACCATTTTTGATGCCAAGAAAAGTTATTTCATCACCCCGAAGGACATCGACTTGGCAAAGCCGCTAGGCCAGGGCGGGGGCGACAAGATTGTCAACTACGAATCTCCCGCCAAATGGAACATAGACCCCGGTAAATTCATGTAGTCCCGTAGGGCAGACGCAATTGGACATGCGATTCAACCCATCATTTTGATGTTTCAAAATGATGGTAAATTGCGAATCCGCCTTTCAGCGTTACATCGTCGAATGCCGAAATGCGGGTCGGAAAACAGTTACCCGGCCTGACTAATGCACAACGAACGACCTGCCTCTCAGGTTTAAATTGACAAGCGTTCTTATAAAGTCCACATTGATCTCGTAACTAATTAAATATGCTTAATATCTAAACAGTTGCAAGCCTAATAAAAATAACTACAACAAGGATTCCATTACATGAAATTATTAAAAAGCGCTGTCGTAGCGACGACATTGGCACTTTCTTTAGGATCTTTTCCGGCTACTGCTGAAATCTGTTTGGGTATGGCATGCATGTACAACAGAATGACTCCAGCTGAAGGAATTGATGCGACTGTAGGTCAAGTTACTAAAGCATTGATAGCTATCAATGACAATGCCGACACCGAGGTCGTTATAAACGATATCAAAGAAGCATTAAAATTAAGCAAAGAAATCAATGCCAACGACAAACTTGACCGTAATCGTAACCGCGCTAATGATTATTTGAAAAAAGCTCGGGCAGCCGTACAAGAAGGTGATTCGGTTAAAGCTACAGAACTCCTAAAAGAAGCTGAGAACCGTTTTTCAGATCTTAAAGGCATGATCGAATTAACTCAGGCCGATAGAAAATCACAACAGACCAATTTGCTAAACCGTATGACGGGCACGATCGATACCGAAGCCGGCGCCCGATCCAGCGTCCGATAGCAGCATAGGTCGGGCAACAGCTTTTCGTTGCCCGACATCCGTGTGTTTGATGATGAAATGGCGATGAACAAACATCAACCCATCAACATAATGGGAGCCTGAGAATGTCGGGCATAAACAGCATGGCCGACCTACTACTTTTATTTTCGCGGATGCCAGTAGCCAGGGCGGCGTTTCTGATGCGCAATTGCTATTATGAAAAGATGGTCAGGGAAAAGACGATACACAACGTTAAAAGGAAACCGGCGCAAAACAAAGCGGCGTGTACCGGAAACCCATGGTGTGCCTAACTCCGGGTTTCCCGACAAAAGCGAGACTGTTTTTTCGAACTCGGTGATAAAGGCCAGACCAAGCTGTCTATTTGCCTGCTCGGAATAGAAAGCCGCCGCATTATTCAAATCTGCACTAGCAGCCGGATGAACAATTATTTTCACTTCAAAGCTGCACGAGCTTGTGCGATTACTTCCTCGAACGGCATGCCGTCAACCGCACCACACTCGATCTCGGCAACGCGCCTTTCGACTTCAATAGCCCAAGCGGATTCGATTTCGTTATCTTCATCAAGACTGGCGATGATGTGCTCCGCTAACAACGCACGCTCTGCGGGTACAAGTTTTAATACCTCTGCTTCCAGAATTTCAAATTGTGTTGACATTACATACCCTCCCAAACGATAAGTTTTAATTGTAACGTTGTAGAGCGGTTTCGCGCCACGATTGCATGGATTCAGGAGCCGTTGCCGAGCAAACCGCCAATCGCCAACAGTAGGCGCTTTAGGTGACGCGCAATATCCTGGACAGTCGGACATAAAAAATCCCCGCTTGGGATGCATAATTCAAGACCTGACCCCTGCCACACGCGGGACGACATCAATTTCCTCGTTCCCACGCGTTGCGTGGGAATGCAGT
>JBAQYH010000354.1:0-4038 GCA_049299935.1 Methylobacter sp.
CTTTAGCGTCGACTTCTTTAACAGTTCCTTTTACCAAGCTGCCTTTTTCATGAGTAGCCAGGAAGTTTTGGAACGGATCTTGTTCAAGTTGTTTGATACCTAAAGAAATACGTTCACGTTCGGAATCAACCGCCAGAATAACGGTCTCCAGCTCATCGCCTTTCTTGAAGTCGCGAACCGAGGCTTCGCCTTCATCTGCCCAAGAAATATCGGACATATGAACCAGACCGTCGATACCGCCATCCAGGCCGATGAAAATACCAAAGTCAGTGATTGATTTGATTTTTCCGGAGATTTTGTCGCCTTTGTTGTGTGTTGCGGCAAATTCATCCCAAGGATTGGTTTTGCACTGTTTCATGCCTAAAGAAATACGACGACGTTCTTCATCGATTTCCAGAACCATGACTTCAACCTCGTCACCTAATTGAACAAGTTTGGAAGGATTAACGTTTTTGTTGGTCCAGTCCATTTCGGAAACGTGAACCAAACCTTCTACGCCTTCTTCGATTTCAACAAAGCAACCGTAATCGGTCAGGTTGTTGACTTTACCGAATACGCGTGTGCCGGCAGGGTAACGACGGGCGATGTTTTGCCATGGATCTTCACCCATTTGCTTCATGCCTAATGAAACACGGTTTTTATCTTTGTCGTATTTCAGGACTCTAACTTTAATTTCCTGGCCGATTTCTACACACTCGGACGGATGACGTACGCGTCTCCAGGCCATATCGGTGATGTGTAACAGACCGTCAATGCCGCCAAGGTCGATAAACGCGCCGTAATCGGTCAGGTTTTTAACCACGCCGGTAACGATTGCGCCTTCTTCCAGCGTTTTCAGCAATTCTTCTCTTTCTGCGCTGTATTCTTTTTCTACAACTGCACGACGAGACAGAACGACATTGTTGCGTTTTTGATCGATTTTTATAACTTTGAATTCCAGGTCACGATTTTCCAGGAAAGTCGTGTCTCTGATTGGGCGAACATCAACCAATGAACCAGGCAGGAAGGCACGCAGAGCGCCAACAGCAACGGTGAAACCACCGCGAACTTTACCGGTAATACGACCGACAATAGTTGCTTCTTTTTCAAAAGCATTTTCAAGTTCGGACCAAGCTTTGTTTTTCTTCGCTTTATCACGGGAAAGAAGTGTAGCGCCAAGGCCATCTTCAAATAAATCAAGGGCAACCTCAACTTCGTCGCCAATGGCAACTTCTAATTCGCCATCGTTATTTAGAAACTGCCATTTTGGAATGACACCTTCTGATTTTGAATGGGTGCTGACGATGATCATATCGTTTTCGATATCAACAACCGTACCCATTAACATGGCACCAGGACGCATTTCGGTCTTGATTAGACTTTCTTCAAATAATTCAGCAAAGCTTTCGCTCATTTTCTATTCCCAAGCCTGTCGAAACAACAACAAGCCTTTTCTTTATCAAAGTTAAAAAAAGATCACGCAAACAATTTGCTGTGACCACGTAAAAAATCCTTAACGGATTAAATTCAGTACTTCTTCTATGACAGAATCCAATGTCATATCCGAAGAGTCGATATAAAGCGCATCACTGGCCATCGCTAACGGAGCTGTCTTGCGCTCCATATCCCGACGATCCCGCTCTTCTATCTCATTTGTTATCTGCGCTAGGTTAGCATCATTCCCTTTTTCTATCAACTGTTTATATCGCCTCTTGGCCCTTTCGGCTGCGCTGGCGGTTAAAAACACCTTGTTTTCAGCCTCAGGAAAAACCACCGTCCCCATGTCGCGCCCGTCTGCAACCAGTCCCGGCAGCCGCCTGAAATCTTTTTGTTTTTGCAATAAAACACGCCTGACTTCAGGTAGCGCTGCAACAATGGAAGCCGCATTACCTGTGCTTTCAAGGCCTAATTGAGAAGTTATGTCTTCTCCACCCAGCCTGACAACCAATTCATCATTGCAATCGAACTCCAACTTCATCGCTTGAGCCACATTGACGATGGCGGCTTCATTTTCCAGATCAACAGATTGCTTTAATACGGCAATTGCCAGTGAACGGTAGATGGAGCCGCTATCCAGATAGTTCCAGCCCAGTTTTTTTGCGACCGCCCGGCTAACCGTGCCTTTTCCGGCACCGCTAGGGCCGTCGATAGTCAATACTGGAACAGTCACTATGCTTCCCTGCAAACCAGATCAAGACCCAAACGCTTTGCCAAGTCTCTAAATTCCGGGAACGAGGTATTCACGTTTTCACAATCGTGGATGGTAATCGGCGCATTAGCGCGCAAACCGGCAATTGAAAACGACATCGCAATCCGGTGGTCGCCATGGGATATGACTTCGCCGCCGCCAATTGATCCGCCTTGAATGATCATGCCGTCCTCGGTCGACTGGGCATCTACGCCCAGGATTTGCAGGCCGTCCGCCATCACCTGGATGCGATCCGATTCTTTTACCCTGAGCTCTTCTGCGCCGGTTAACCGTGTTTGGCCTTCCGCGCAAGCCGCGGCAACAAACAATACCGGGAACTCATCAATAGCCAGCGGCACCAGATGCTCGGGGATGTCTATGCCTTTAAGAGGACTGTAAACAACGTGCAGGTCGGCTACCGGCTCGCCGCCGACAGTTCGCTCATTAAGGACTTCAATGTTGGCGCCCATTAACCTGAGGATGTCGATGACTCCGGTACGCGTAGGATTAATGCCGACATGCTTCAACAGCAGATCGGAACCCGGCGCAATGGATGCCCCGACCAGGAAAAATGCCGCCGATGAAATATCGCTGGGCACGTCAATATCGGCTGCCGTTAAACGGCCTTCGGCAGTAATGCTGACCTTATTGCCTTCCTGCTTCACCGGATAATTAAAACCGGTCAGCATGCGTTCGGTATGGTCGCGGGTTGGCGCAGGCTCGGTAACGCTGGTTACACCTTGCGCATACATGCCTGCCAGCAACAGGCAGGACTTGACCTGGGCGCTGGCGATCGGCATCGCATAATCAATGCCGGTCAACTGCCCTGCTCTGCCGGTAATATGCAGGGGCGCCGTGCCACGCTCAGTGGTTTTTATATCGGCGCCCATGGCTGCCAACGGCTCGGTGACCCGTTTCATCGGTCTGCCGGACAATGATTTATCTCCGGTTAATACGGAATTGAATGCCTGACCTGCCAATAAACCGCTCAACAAGCGCATCGATGTGCCTGAGTTGCCCAAATACAAGTCATTTTTAGGCGCTTTCAAGCCGTGCTTGCCGACGCCATGGATGGTTAATTCGCCATTGACCGGACCTTCAATTTCAACCCCCATATCACGAAAAGCCTGCAAGGTTGCCAGCGCATCTTCGGCTTCCAGAAAGCCTTTGACGTGGGTCACGCCTTCGGCCAGCGAGCCCAGCATGATTGAACGGTGCGACATCGATTTATCGCCGGGCACGCGGGCCTCGCCTTGTAGTTTGCCGCCGGGTTGTACGTAAAATGTGATTGATTTTGACATATTAATTATTATCGAACTGGTCAAGAAAGCGTTGCCGTGCGTTTCTGGCATACGTAAAGGTTTCAAAAAGTTGCCGGGTGTCATTCGTTTCCAGCAAACGTTGTATTTTATCCAATTCTCCCTTTAACTGCTCGATTAAAGGGATGATCTCATCTTTATTTGCGGTGCAAATGTCCTTCCACATCGTCGGATCGCTGGACGCAATCCGCGTAAAATCCTTGAATCCGCCGGCCGCGTATTGAAAAATCTCGCTCTGCTCGTCTTTATGACCGAGCATATCGACCAACGCAAAGGCCAGAATATGCGGCAAATGGCTGGTTGCGGCCAACACGCTGTCATGATGCTGCACATCCATTACCGACACCAATGAACCAAGCCGCTCCCAGAAAGACTGAATTTTGTGCACCGCTTCGGGACTGGTATTGTTGACCGGCGTAATGATCAGGCGTTTATTCAGGAATAAGTCATCGACCGACGCGGTCACGCCGCTGTTCTCGGCCCCGGCGATCGGATGGGCCGGAACCAAATTATCCGGCACAACACCGAAAACACGTTCCGCTGCGGCAATAA
>JBAQYH010000355.1:0-2371 GCA_049299935.1 Methylobacter sp.
GATGCTGGTTAATTTGCTGGCGTAGGAACCCTTTATTAAGTCCGGTCATTCCGGCATCCGTAAATTGCGCCCCCTACACTACCCATTATTTTTAAGATTTCAGGAGTCTATTATGAACAGCTATGAACAAAGCAAAAAAGCCAGGCGCATCGTTTCGGTGGTTTATCTTTTGATAATGGCGGTGGTTGTGGGCGGGACTTACCTGTCGCAACAGCAAAAAGAGATGGCCGATAAGGCAGCGCAAAATTCAGCCAGTCATTAGGCAGTAACGTTTCTCCTTTCATTAACCTACTGACATACTAAGCCGATCAAAAATGCGAACTGCCTTGCACTTTTGATCGAATAATTGCAATAACAGCTTAATTCATCAATTTGTCATAAATGTAATCTAACCTTGCCTCATTTTAAACATGCAGGCAAATCAATGTTAGATCAATCCTTATTAAATCAATCGAGAGCCGGACTGTCGGAAATTGAGGCAGAATATATTGCCGGCAGCCTCCTAAGAATTTGCCCTCCGGTATCGCCGCTGCAAAGTAATTTGGAGGTCACCAAGCTGTTGAATGAGCATCCTGACCTGATTTCCATTGCTGTCGTCGAAGATAACAAGCCGATTGGCTTGATCACCCGCAATATCTTTATGGAGGGTTTGGCCAAACCTTTCCACCATGATCTATTCGACCGGAAAAGCTGCATTGCTTTCATGGACAAAGACCCGCTGGTTGTCGATCAGGATATGAGCATTCAAAACCTTAGCTTTAAGGTGCTGGGCTCCGGCCGTAAAACGCTGAACGACGGCTTTATTATCACCGACGAAAACGGCGATTACCTGGGGCTCGGCAGCGGCGAGGATTTGGTCAAGGTGGTTTCTTTCTTACAGGCGGAAAAAAACCGGCTGGTAACCGAGAGCATCAATTACGCAAGCGTTATCCAGAAATCCTTCCTGCGCGCCTCCAGAGAAGACATGACCGCCGTATTGCAGGACTATTTCATGCATTGGGAACCGCGCGACAAAGTGGGCGGCGATTATTATTTCTGCAAAAAATTCGATGACGGTTTCTTTCTCGCCTTGATCGACTGCACCGGGCACGGCGTTCCCGGTGCATTTATGACGCTGATCATGGCTTCCTTCCTCGATCATATCCTGGTCGAAGATAATCGTCACGACCCTGCCGGTGCACTGGCGATCATGAATAAAAAGGTCAAGAGGGCGCTGGGCCAGATCAACGAATCGGCCACTGACGGCTTCGATATAGAACGGTTTTCCACCAAGCAGAACGGCCAATCCGATGACGGCATGGACACGGCTTTTTGCTGGGTTAATACGGAAAACAGCACGCTGACGTATGCAGGCGCAAAAACCCCGCTATTTCACATAGGCAACGCCTCATCCGAGGTACAGCTGCTGGAGCCGGATCGCAAGGGCGTCGGCTACATTGACACGCCGATGGATTACGAATGGACCAATCAGCAACTCCCGTTGACAAAAGGCATGTGCCTCTACCTGACCACCGACGGCCTGATCGATCAGATCGGCGGGCTAAAGAAAATCGCTTTCGGCAAAAAACGCTTTTCGAAACTGCTTCATGAAAATCATCTCAAACCCATGCCGGAACAGGAATCCATCATCATGCAAACCTATTACGACTATCAGGGCAAACAGAAGCGGCGCGACGATGTCTGCCTGATGGGATTCAGATTTTAATTAACAGGGAAATTTTATGCTTATCGATCTATTTACCGTGTTCCGCGAAGAGGCTGATGCCAACGGTATTGTTTTTTATTACAGCGGCATTCTTTCGCAGAATGTCATTACCACCATGAGCGACTCTTTAAAACAAAAGCTGCAACAGCAGGATGAAAAGGGAGTCCGGTCCCGCAAGGTATTCTCCACTTTTATCGAAATGATACAAAACGCGCTGCATTATTCGCCCGGTACGCCCGAGTCCGACGATACCAAGGAAGGCTCCATCATTGTCGGCAAAAAAGAAGACAAATATTTCGTTATCTGCGCAAATTTCATTAAAAAACAACACGAAGCGCGCATCCGCGACAAAATCGACCCGATCCTGGAAATGAGCGCCGACGAAATCAGGCAGGCTTATCGTGCGCAATTGAAAAACGACCAACACAGTGCCGATACGATCAGCAAAGGAGCGGGACTTGGATTCTTAACACTGGCAAGAGATTCAGCCGAACCTATCCAATATGCCATCAAAGAGGCAAGCGGATATGAAAACGAGCTGTCTTGCTTTTATCTCAAAGCGACTATTTAAGGAGTTATCATGACCGACATCTATATTCCAGCCACTTCCGATACACCTGAAATCAACTTTAAGTTTTCAAGCAACACGCTGAGCATGTCCGGTGA
>JBAQYH010000356.1:0-10323 GCA_049299935.1 Methylobacter sp.
CATGTAGGCAACGCCGGTTCTCGCTATCGCTTGAACCGGCTTATTCCGGCCTACGTAGCCGCGTTGCTAATTTTTCGTGTCTTTCGTGTCTTTCGTGCTTTTCGTGGACAAACTGCGGTTTTTAGATTTAAGAAGCTATCGAGCGTTTTTATCATCTCACCTGACATATTTTGCAAGTCGGTCCCATAGCTGCGGAAATTGGTTTTTGATGACTTTTTGTTCCGCCAATTCCATATCTTCATATTCAAATCCGGGCGATACCGCTTCGCTGATCAGGCCGAATTCGCCCGACTTCAACTCGGTTGCCTTCCAGCAGCCTCCCCGGACAATTAATTGCAGTTGTTGGCCTTTATCAAGATCAACGCCAAGCACCTTTGTCTCAAGATTGCCGTCAGGATGGATGATCAAGTAGGTTAAAGGCGAGCCGCCGTGAAAGTAATGGATGATGTCTGATTTATTCTTATGCAAATAACCGATCGGGCTGTCGTCAGTCAGCATGTAAAAAATAGAGGACAGCAAATATCTCGGTTTTGAATGGGAAGGAATGGCGGTTTTGAGGTCCGAACAATAAGTCCTGGAAAAATAGCCGCCCTCAATATGGGGCTCCAATGAGAGCTTTTCGATGAGTTGCAGCTTGTTCATGTCGTCCTGTCTAATGCATATTGTGATGAGACGGCCGCTAAAAGGCAGGAGTGTCTGGGAGTCATAAAGGCGACCGGCTGGCCGTCTTTATGATGGATCTTGATGGGTGCCGCCAGCCGGTTAAGGACTGACGGTAAGAACCAATTAGTTAGGCATGGCTGCTAACTTTTGTTGAACCTGAGCGGTGACATCGATCTGTTCGTTGGCATAAATAACGCCGTCGGTGAGCAGTAAATCAAAGCTTTGCTCTTTGGCTATGCCGCGAATAACTTCAACGATACGGCTTTGCAATTTACCCAATTCGTCATTGCGGCGCACATTAAAATCTTCGCTAAATTCCTGTTGAGCTCTTTTGGCGTCTCTTTTCTTGTTGAGAATATCCTTTTCCATATTAGCTCGCGCCGACTCGCCCATGACAGCCGCGTCTTTGGTCATTTTATCTTCCATGCTTTGGATTTCTTTTTGCTGGGCGACTAACTGCTTATCGCGCGGCGCAAATTCTTGTTCCAGGCGTTTTTTGGCTTTTTCGGCTTGGGGGGCTTTTTCAAGAACGGCAGGGATATTGACAAAGCCAATCTTTAATTCGGCATAGCTCACATTGGTAATCAGTAACAGTCCTAAAAATAGGGCGATTTTCGTTTTCATCGTTGAACGGGTCTCTGGTTGGAGTGAAATAAATAGGAAATGAAAAAAAACTTGGGAGTTTTGTTGAATTATAAGGGGGGTACGCTTATTAAACAAAAAGATTTGAGCAAAACTGCTATTTTAGTGCTAGAGGGCGCATCGGCATGATGTGTTGCGCGCAATGGGCGGCCGGTCTGCCGCCCTTGGAATTTGTGCAGGTTAGTTGGTTTTCCTTCCCTAGCAGCCGGCTTGGCTGGCGCACTTTATGCACATACTGGAGTAAGGGATGGCTTTTAGTCGCTCCTTACTGATCGGGCTGCCGCAAACCTGGCAGAGGCCGTACTCGCCCTTATCTATTCTGGCGATGGCTTCCTTGACCATCTCCATTTCCGTTCTGGCCGCATTGCCCAAGCTATCCAGAACCTCGTCATTTTCCGCTTGGGTCGCCTGTTCTTCAAAGTCCTTGTCTAAAGGCTCTTTGACATCATGAGTAATTTTCGCCAGCCGATCGTCAAGATCTTCCAGCATATCAATTAAACTGTGGCGCACTTCTTCATATTCTTTCATAACAAATCCCTCTTTATTTATCTGGCCTTAGGTGCACTTGAATCATGCTCTATAATAAAGCCGGATTACAATACATTTATAACCCCAGCATCCTATCACCCCCCATGCAAAATGCAATCAATCAGCTGTTAGATTCAGCCAATCAGGTCATTCTCGGCAAACCCCGTCAGGTCCGGCTCGCACTTTGCTGCCTGCTGGCGCGCGGCCATCTGCTGATAGAAGATATTCCCGGCGTCGGCAAAACCACGCTGGCGCACACCCTGGCAAAACTGCTGGGTTTAAATTACCAGCGGATTCAGTTCACCAGCGACATACTGCCTGCCGACATCATCGGCTCCTGCGTATTCGATGCTAAAAATCACGAATTCAAGTTTCATCCCGGCCCGGTTTTTAACCAGATGGTGTTGGCGGACGAAATCAACCGAGCCACGCCGAAGGCGCAAAGCGCGCTGCTGGAAGCCATGGAAGAGCATCAGGTGACGGTCGAAGGAAAAACCTATCCGCTGCCCGAGCCCTTTTTTGTGATCGCCACGCAAAACCCGTCCCACCAAATAGGCACGTTCCCGTTGCCCGAGTCGCAATTGGACCGTTTTTTAATGCGCATCGAACTGGGCTATCCCGATCATCAGGCGGAAAGACAGTTACTTGCCGGGCAAAGCCGGCGCAACCTGTGCGAATCGTTGCCGGTGCAGTTGCCGCCTGAACAGTTGCAAAGGATACAACAGGCGGTTACCCAGGTTCATGTGTCCGGTGCTTTGCTCGATTATTGCCAAGGCATCATTAGCTTTACCCGTAATTCATCCGAGTATCATTGCGGCTTGTCGCCCAGAGCCGGTTTGGCGTTGCTGACTGCGGCCAAAGCCTGGGCGTTTATGGACCGGCGCGATGCGGTAATCCCGGAAGACCTTCAAGCCGTGCTGGCGGCGGTCGCAGGGCATCGGCTGCGGGCAGGCAACACCCAATCGGAAGCCATCGTCGCACCGATCTTGGCTAACGTTGCCGCAATATGAATCTACCAAAAGAGCCGTCCACGAAAGACACGAACAGCACGAAAAACCCCCATAACACGAGTCTTTCGACTGTTTCTTTCGTGCCGCTCGTGATTTTCGTGGACCCTATTTTTTCCTGCGGGTCGGATTCTTGATGGGATATTCTGTTTCGGGACTCAACTTAAAAGAACGCTTCCGCCTGAGCCGGTTTGTTTCGGGCGAAAAATCGGTCGATACGCCGGTCACCTTAAATCAGCGGCGCATCTTTATCTTGCCCACAAAACGGGGTTTGGGCTTTGTGTTGCTGATTACCGTGCTATTGCTGATTGCCTTTGTCTATAACAATAACCTGGCTTACATGCTGGCTTTTTTGTTGGCGAGTATTTTTTTCGTCACCATTTTGCACAGCTACAAAGCGTTATCGGGGCTGGTGGTGCAAAAAGGCCGGAGTAAAGCCGTCTTTGCCGGAGAAGCCGCAGGATTCGACATCCATATCGGCAACCCGACCGATACGGAACGCCGTCAACTACAGATTGCTCTGCAAGACGGACTAAGCCTGACCCTACAGGCGCAAAGCACGGCGCATATTACGCTGTATTCGATCACCCAAAAACGGGGCTGGCACCCGGCGGGGACGGTCACGCTGTCCAGCACTTATCCGCTGGGCCTGTTTCGCGCCTGGTCGCCGATCCGTTTTGACCTTAAGGCGCTGGTTTATCCAAAACCGGCCCGTCTTGAAATGCCTTTTCCCCAAGCGCCGTCGGCAGAAATCCAGCAAGGATTCAGCGGAAAGGGCGGCGATGACTTTTACGGTTTGCAGGAATACCAGTCCGGCGATTCGATCAAACACATACACTGGAAAGCGTTTGCCAAAGGCTTGGGCGTGTTCAGCAAACAATACGGCGGCGAACATTCGTCAGAGGAAATCCGGCTGGATTACGAGCTGGCGCCCGGACATAATGTTGAGGAGCGTTTAAGCCGGCTGTGCCGCTGGGTAATTGATGCTGAGCAAGCCGGAATCCGTTACGGTTTTGCGTTGCCGGGATTAACGCTGCCGCCCGATAACGGCTTGGCGCATTATCGAAAATGCCTGGAAGCGCTGGCGCTGTTTTGATTTATGCGAACTATATAAATGCACCACGAAGACACGAAGAACACGAAGTTTTCTTTCTTCTATCATTCCCACGCTCCGGCGTGGGAATGCAGTCAGCGATGCTCCAGCGTCGCGTTCGGCAACGCTGGAACGATGCATATTGCTATGAAGGATATGAAGATTTCTTCGTGTCCTTCGTGCCTTCGTGGTGAAAACTCCTAAACCTATGAAACCGGAACTCGACAAAAACATTTTAATCTTTTTGCTGTCCTCGATCGGGTTGATTGTTTTCCCGCATGTTTATCATATCCCGCTAAGCGTCTTCGGCTTTTTTGGCCTGCTGCTCAGCTGGCGTTTTATCGGCATCTGGAAACCACAGTGGCTGCCCAACACCCCGGTTATTTTTTTACTGGCCGTCTGCGGCATCGCGCTGCTGTATAACCAACATCAAGGCCTGTTCGGCCGCGATGCCGGAACCAATCTGTTTATTACCGCGCTGGGACTCAAATTATTGGAGATTAAAACCGAGCGCGACCTTTACCTGATCAACTACCTGGCTTTTATCGTCGCAGCCTCCCAGTTTTTATACGAACAAAGCATACTGATGGCGGCTTATATCCTGCTGGTCTGCTGCGTGCTGTTGGCGACATTGGTTTATATCAACAGCAGCAAAGCGCAAACGCTTGAGGCAGTAAAAACCGCCGTTATCATCACCGCTCAGGCTCTGCCGATTGCGGTCGCTTTGTTTATTTTATTTCCCAGAGTTGAAGCGCCAAGATGGATGCTGTTTAACGACCCGCACCAAGCCAGGGTAGGTTTAAGCGATAGCATGGAACCCGGCTCCATCAGTAATCTGGGCGAGTCTTTCGAACTGGTGTTCCGGGTAAAGTTTGCAGGAGCCGTTCCGCCGCCCGGACAACGTTACTGGCGCGGCCCGGTTCTGTCTTATACCGACGGCAAACGCTGGACCCAGGCGGCGTTCCAAAAGCCCTTGGCTAGACCTGTCGTTACCGGCACGGCTTACCAATACACGATCCTGATGGAACCGCAGGATAAAAACTGGGTTTTTGCGCTGGATATGCCCACGGCATTTTTCGCGCCGTTAACCCAGAATGCCGCCTACCAGCTCATTACTCCAGAAAACCCCGATAAACGCGCCGAATATAAAGTGGCCTCTTACGCCGACTACAACACCGGCCCGATCAACCGCAGCGAATACAAAGCCGCGACGCAACTGCCGGGCGAAGCGTCGGACAAAATCAAACAGCTGGTCGGTCGGCTGCACGGTTTTGACAGCGCTCCCGGCGACTTCATCAATCAGCTGTTAAACCATTTCAGGGTAGAGGACTTCCATTACACCTTAACCCCGCCGGTCATGGATGAAAACCCGATCGAAAGCTTTTTATTCAAAACCCGTTACGGATTTTGCAGCCATTACGCCTCCGCGTTCGTCTATTTAATGCGCGTCGCGCATATCCCGGCGCGCGTCGTTACCGGTTATCAGGGCGGCGAACTGAACAAAGTCGGCGACTTCCTGGAGATAAGACAAGCCGACGCCCATGCCTGGGCCGAAGTCTGGCTGGAGAACCGGGGCTGGGTACGGGTCGACCCGACAGCCGCGGTTGCGCCGGAAAGAATCGAGCGGGAGATTAACGTAGACCGGCAAACCGCCTACGGTGTCGCAACGGCAAATAAATACTTGCCGCGACCCGCTTACAACTGGCTAAAACAGGCCCGGCAACTGTGGAGCAACGTCGATTACAACTGGCAGCGCTGGGTCATCAATTACGACAACAAGAGCCAGTCCAGTTTCCTGTCGTCATTCGGCATCAACGACCTAAAAACCTTGGCTTACTGGATGATTGCCGTCGTAGGTTCGATAACGGCGGTGCTTTGCTGGTTTTTGCTGTATCAAAAGCCGAAAAGCGCCGATAAAGTTTTGCTGACCTATAACCGGTTTTGTAAAAAGCTCGCCAAGCACGGGCTGTTCAGAAGCGCGGGGGAAGGGGTTAAAGATTTTGCCGAGAGAGCCAAAATAAAACTGCCCGAGCAGGCCGAGGACATCGATCAAGTCACCTCAGTGTTCATCAAATTGCGTTACGGGCGGGCTGCAACCGGGGAGGATTTGCAGCGGCTCAAGGCGCTGGTGGGCTTGTTTAGAGCCTGATAGCTAGGGCGTGCCGTGCGCGCCTTGGCGCTGTAGCCGGATAGCTTAAAAAGCCTCCCTCCCAAGTGTGCCTATTTCCGAGGGATGGCGTTTTTGATGATACAAGATGAACTGTTTAATCCAGGCGATATAGATTTTTCAGTACTCAGGCGATAGCGTTTGAAACAAATCTTGTCGCGGACTCAGCAGAGTAATTTCTTGAGATTGAGTCGACGGCGTATTTGTTTACTTGGTCTGTCGCCTTGGCTTATACTCTAGCTCAATTAAAACAATAGGATAATTTTGATTGAATATGGTTATACGACATATCGTCCGGATTATTGGACGGTTGATGTCGGATATATTACGTTATGCATCAATAGAGAAAAATTATGGCGAAACCCAAAATTAGCGTAAATAAACTTGGTGAATATATGATTGCCTCGCCATCTCGTCGAAAACAAATTATTGAAGATCAGCAAGAGCCTAAAACATTCATGGTGGCAAGATACAGAGATGCAAGAGAGCAAATTGTCACTTATTTAAGTGAAGGCATGTCTGACGACACAAAAGTTATGCTATCAATTCAAGAGCTAAGAAATTCAAACGGAGGAAGTGAATTTGTTGAGCAAGACAGGCAATTATCAGCAGATGCAATAACTAAGTTTCTTGAAGTTTCAGATAACATCAATATAGATAATTTAATAGTTGAAGATCAATATTCATTTTCTTCAAACGGAAGCATGGGGTCAAAGGAAGCATGGGGTCAGGTCTTGAGTTGTGCATTCCCTGAAACAAAAGCTTGATTATGCACAAATACTTGAAGTCATCCACGTTTTGCACGGAGCACGGAATTATGAGGCGCTATTGTTTCCAGATGAGTTAAATCCGGAATAAGCCAGTTCGCGTGGTAGCGAGACTCGGCGTTTAACGCTACCCAACCCGTTCCACATCAAACACCGTGCCGCGAACCGCGATGACTTTTACCTTGGCGTTAATATCGCAATCTTCCCCGTGAACTTTCCAGATCGAATCGTCGACTTTGATTTTGCCCTCGCCGTTTTCTATCGGCTTGTACAGGCTAAAGACTCGGCCGATGTATTGTTGGCCGCGTTTGTTCAACAAGGGATGGTCGGTGGCGATCGGATGTTGTTTGCCGTAAAGCTTCCATACGGTGATGAAAACAACAGACAGTACCGAAAAAATCGATACCTGCAATTTGATGTCGATTGCAGGTATCAGCAATAGCAGACAGCCGGTTACGAAGCCTGACGCCGCCATCCACAGGAAGAAAAAACCGGGGGCCAGCAGTTCTACCACTAACAGAATGAGTGCTAATACCCACCAGTTCCAAAAGACAATTTCCAGCTCAGCCATGTCAGCTCTTTTTAGTCATGGCTTCTTTGGCCAGTTCGCCAATGCCGCCGAGTGCCCCAATCACGCTTGATGAATCCAGCGGCATAAAGATCAGTTTGCTGTTGTTAGCGGCGCCTATATCTTTTAACGCCTCAATGTATTTTTGCGCGACGAAATAGTTAATGGCCTGGACGTCGCCTTTGCCGATCGCTTCCGACACCATCAGCGTCGCTCTGGCTTCGGCCTGCGCCAAGCGTTCGCGGGCGTCGGCGTCGCGGTAAGAGGCTTCTTTACGGCCTTCCGCTTCCAGAATGGCGGCCTGTTGCGCGCCTTCCGCGCGCAGGATCTCGGACTGCCGTAAACCTTCGGCCTCAAGAATCGAGGCGCGTTTCAAGCGCTCGGCTTTCATTTGCCGGCCCATGGCTTCAACCAGATCTTTGGGCGGGGCGATGTCTTTTATTTCGATACGGGTGACTTTGATGCCCCACGGCGTGGTGGCATCGTCGACAACGGACAGCAGCCTGGCATTGATGTCGTCCCGGCGCGACAGCAATTCGTCCAGGTCCATCGAACCCATGACGGTACGGATATTGGTCATTACCAGATTCAGGATGGCCCAGCCCAGCTGGCTGACTTCGTAAGCGGCTTTGGCGGCATCCATGACCTGGTAGAAAATCACCCCGTCCACGGTGACCATCGCGTTATCTTTGGTGATAACTTCCTGTGACGGCACGTCCATCACCTGTTCCATCATTACCATCTTTTTGCCGATGCGATCGATAATCGGCACGATGATATTCAAGCCCGGCGTCAGTGTGTTGGTATATTTACCGAAGCGTTCGACCGTGTATTCCATGCCTTGGGGAACCGACTTGACGCTCATAAATACCATCAAAACAGCGAAAATCAATAACGTTAAAACAAAACCACCCATAGAACCTCCTGATTTTTTGACACGGGATGTGTCGAACTTCAACCGGCTGAAAAAAGCACCGCTGAACAATTCAGACCCTGATAAAGTAAAACCGTTAAAATAGCATCGTGCGTGTTGCAAAGGGCCGCGTAACTAATAATAATATAAATCTATCTAAATGTAAGTTAACGAGAAATTATAATGCTGATAACCGCCGCTTTTCACACAGGGATCTGGACCCTGCTTTTTTTTATAGTCGGAATGATTAAGCCAAAATGGCCTTTATTCTTTTTGAAAAAACCGGACAGATTTTTAGTTCTGATTATATCGACTGTGTTGTTTATGGTTTCCGCTACGCTGTTTGGCGAAGGCAACCGGCAAAAAGCCCAGGAGGATAAGGCGGCTAAAGAAGTGGTATCCAAAATCGTGACGCCGTCTTCCGCTCCGGTTCCTGTGCCGGTACCTGATGTTCCTGCGACTAAACCGGATGCTCCGAAGAAATAACGCCGGGCAACCCGCCTGATAACCTTATTTAAAGCGCTTGCCGCGCAGGCGCTGGGTTTGGCGCTGACAATCATTTTAGCCTGGATGTCGCCTGCGCTGTTTCACGGCGCATGGCGTTTGGCGCTGGTACAAGGCGCTGCGGCTGCGTTGTGTAGCTCCGTTTTACGCCAGCCGTACTGGTGGTTCCCCATCCATTTGCTGTTCCTGCCCATGGCAATCGCCATGCTCACCTTGCAACTGCCTTCCTGGCTGTATCTATTGATCGTGTTGCTGTTGGCGTTGGTGTTCTGGGGCACGGTCAAGGGCGATGTGCCGTTGTTTTTGTCTTCTGCCGCCGTGGCGGATGCGGTAACGGCCATCGTTGAACGGGAAAATGCCGGTGCGTTCGCCGACCTCGGTGCGGGAGTCGGCTCGGTCGCGGTGCCGCTGGCGCAGCATCGAGCCATGACCGTCGATGCCTGGGAACGCGCGCCGTTGCCGTGGCTGATTACCGCCTGGCGCTGCCGCAAGCTGCCGAATGCGACGGTAAAACGCGCCAGCTTATGGGACTCTGATCTTGCCCGTTACGATGCGGTGTTCGCATTTCTTTCCCCGGCGGTCATGGTGGAACTGGGCGAGAAAATCAGGCGTGAAATGCGTCCCGGCAGTTTGTTCATTTCTTCATCTTTCCCGATACCGGATTGGCAGCCGGAATCGGTGGTACAGATTGAAGACCGGCGCGGGACGAAGCTTTTTTGTTACCGGATATGTAACTTCTCATTACCCGCAGGCGATTAAAAATTTGTAGCTATTCAGCGTATGCCCAATAAAACACGGATTCGCTCATTCCCAAGCTCCAGCTTGGGAACCAGCGCAAAAATTTTTATTCACCACGAAGACACGAAGAAGTAAAACTTCGCGTCCTTCGTGTCTTCGTGGTGATAATCTTTTGCCCCCCTGATAGTGCTTTTTTAGGCTTTCAGATACTTCCACCAAAACCAGCTGCGCACATGCAAATAATTACGTATCGGCGTTTTGACCAGCAGCAACAATAAACCGATTGAATACAGGCACCAAACCGCCGCCCATTCGTTGGGATTGCTGGTGGTTAGCCAAGCCAGTAGCGGCCCGGTAAAAATGTGATAGGTAGTCATTTTCCAGGAGCCGTAGAAAATAGGCATGATAAATGCCGCAATGACATACATATTGAACAATACCAGATTGGCCGTGGCCGGGATCTCCCAGGCGATATGCCAATCGCCGGACGTAGAGCAGATCCGCCTGCCGCAAAACGGCACGTTGAACGACTCGGCATACAGGATAAACCGGGTTTTAACCTCGTAGCAGAACGGTGCCCATTCAAACGGATACAGGCGTATCAGCAAGCAGACCGTCGTCACCAGGCAGATAAAATAAACCGATGCGGAAATCTTGTCCCTGACTTTTTCGGGGATGAAATACATCGACACCGCGTTAATAAAAAACGGCTGAAAAGCGATATGGATATAGC
>JBAQYH010000357.1:0-6464 GCA_049299935.1 Methylobacter sp.
GAAGTCGTTACCGGGCAAACCGTCGATACCAATGCGGCCTGGCTGTCGGAGCAGGTCGTCACCATGGGCTTTACCGTAACCCGGCATACCGCCGTGGGCGATAAGCTTGACGATTTGATAGCCTTGCTGCACGAGATTTCACTGCGAGCGGATTGCTGCATCTGCACAGGTGGACTGGGGCCGACCAGCGATGATTTGACCGCCGAGGCTGTCGCCAAAGCATTCGGTTTGCCGCTGGAATTCGATGCCGTTGCCTTTGAACAGATCAAGCGGTTCTTTACGCTCAGAAACCGGGATATGCCCGAATCGAATCATAAACAGGCGATGTTGCCGAAGGGTGCCGAGCGTATCGACAATGTCTGGGGCACGGCGCCGGGTTTTTCGCTGCAAGCCGGGCGCTGCTGGTTCGCCTTCGTGCCCGGCGTGCCTTTTGAAATGCGCCATTTGTTTTTGGAATCCATCCAGCCCACGCTGGAAAGCCGGTTTTTATTGCGGCCCGACAAGTTAATCACGATCAGAACCTTAGGCCTGGGCGAGTCGGCCATACAGCAGCGTATCAACGCGATTGATATTCCGGCCCAAGTGCAGCTGGGTTTTCGGGCAACTGTTGACGATGTGCAAACCAAATTGCTGTTCCCGCAGGATTATCCTGAAGCCGCCTTGATTGCATTGGTCGATAAAGTTGCAGCACAGCTGGGCGATCATGTTTTTGCAATCGATGGTTTCGGGCAGGCCGGCGGCGATCTGGTATTTACGGTCGATCAGCTGATGACTGCCGGAAAACATACGCTGGCCGTCGTGGAAACAGTCAGCCAGGGATTGCTCGCGGCCAAGTGCGTAGGCGCAGACTGGCTGCTGGAAACACGCTATGAGCAATCTCTGGAAAGGCTGGCGCAAAAGCTCGCGGTCACTGCCGATACCAATGATCTGCCGGCAACCGCACAGGCCATTGCCGGCGAAATACACAAGACCGGCGATGCCGATTTTGTGCTGGTTCAGCTCTACGCCGGGGACAGCCAAACATTTCACGATAAAGACCAATCCATTATTCTATATAATGGGCTGCTGACCGGAGATGGATTTCATCAAACCATCCATTCAGTGGCAGGCCCTATCAAGCGCAAGCAAAATCAGGCGGCGTTACTGGCACTGGATTTATTACGACGCTATTTACAACATAAAGAACTTTAAAATGCCCTTATTACGATTGTCCAACGTTTCCATCGCTTATGGAACCCATGCTTTATTAAACAATGCCGAATTTCAGCTGGATGCCGGGGAACGGGTAGGCTTGTTAGGCCGCAACGGCGAGGGTAAATCAACCTTGATGAAGATCATTGCCGGGAATATCCAGCCCGATCATGGAGAGATCTGGCGGCAACCCGGATTAAGGCTGGCATGGCTGGAGCAAACGCCGGAATTGCCGGATGATGCGACCATTTACGATGCCGTTGCCGGCGGCTTGGGCGAGCTGGGCGAATGGATTACCCGCTATCACGCGCTGTCGTTAACCATGGCTTACGATGACGAAAAGGCCTTGAATGAATTGGGCGATTTGCAGCATAAACTCGAAGCCCATAACGGCTGGCATTTCCAGCAACGGGTTGAAACCACCTTAAGCAAACTGGATTTGCCCGGCGACTTAAAGATCAACGGCCTATCCGGTGGCTGGAAGCGGCGCGTCGCCTTGGCCAGGGCCTTGGTCATAGAGCCGGAAGTATTACTGCTCGATGAACCGACCAACCATCTTGATTTTGAAAGCATTACCTGGCTGGAAGAGCAGATCCTGAATTTTCAGGGCGCGGTGTTATTCGTGACCCATGACCGGTCGTTCCTGCAAAAACTGGCGACCCGCATAATCGATCTGGATCGCGGCAATCTGGTGTCCTGGCAGGGCAGTTATGACGACTTTTTGACCCGCAAAGCCGCCGCATTGGAGGACGAAGCCAACCAGAATGCCGAGTTCGACAAGAAGCTGGCCGACGAGGAAGTCTGGATCAGGCAGGGCGTAAAAGCCCGGCGCACCCGCAATGAAGGCCGGGTCAGGGCGCTGGAAAGATTGCGTAACGAACGCGCCCAGCGCCGCAATACTCAGGGCACCAGCAAAATATCCCTGGACAGGGGCGATGCCTCCGGCAAGAAAGTCATCGAAGTCAACGACATCGGCTTTGCTTACGAGGACCGGCAGATTATCAAGCATTTTTCCACGCTGATTCAGCGCGGCGACAAAATCGGCCTGATCGGCGCGAACGGCGCCGGCAAATCGACGTTGTTGAAATTGCTGTTAAAGCAACTGGAACCGGACAGCGGCACGGTAGAGCAGGGCACCCGGCTCGAAATCGCCTACTTCGACCAGTTGCGCGACCAGCTCGACCCGGAAATGACCGTTGCCGATACCGTCGCCGACGGCAATGATTTTGTCGAAATCGCCGGTAACCAACGGCATGTAATGTCGTATCTGGGCGATTTCCTGTTTGCCCCGGCCAGGGCGCGTTCGCCGGTAAAAAGCCTGTCGGGCGGTGAAAAAAACCGCTTGCTGCTGGCGCGGTTATTTACCAAGCCCTCCAACCTGATCGTCATGGATGAGCCGACCAATGACTTGGATTTGGAAACCCTGGAATTGCTCGAAGAAAAACTGGTCGATTTTGACGGCACCTTGTTGCTGGTCAGCCATGACCGGGCCTTTCTGGACAACGTGGTGACCAGCGTTTTTGTGCTGGACGGCACAGGCGAAGTCGATGAGTTTGTCGGCGGTTACAGCGATTGGTTGGACCATGTCAAGCTGGCTAAACAGGCTGAAAAGGCCAAGGTAATTAAGCAGGAAAAACCGGCGGTGCAGGCTCCCGCGCGTACCGCACCCAAAAAGAAACTTAGTTTTAAAGAGCAGCAGGAACTGGACAAATTACCGGAACTGATTGATGAGCTGGAAACGAAGCAGGCGAACTTAAACCAGCAAATCAGCGCGCCCGAGTTCTACAAACAGGATCAGGCCGTCGTTGCCGATACGCTGGATGAACTGAAACAGATCGATGCCAAACTGGAACAAGTTTACCTGCGATGGGATGAGCTGGAAGCGCTGACCGAATAAGCGGCGGATAAAGGGCATTGCGCCAAAACGCAATATCGATTATTCTACGGGGCTTCCCGTGATCTGCGGGGAGTCAAAATAATAGGAGAGATGGCCGAGTGGTCGAAGGCGCACGCCTGGAAAGTGTGTATACGGCAACGTATCGAGGGTTCGAACCCCTCTCTCTCCGCCATTTTATTGCATGTGCAGGATTGCTTAGCGCAGTGAAACGCATCATACAAACTCCCGCGAGCGATAAGCTTCGTGTCTTTGCGCTTTCTTGGATGTTCTTCGAGAAGCAGGCGCCCTCAGTCTTTAAGCCTTATGTCATCACGCTTGGTTATCGGTAAACTCAAGCTCATGCTTTTCAATAGTTAAATAAACATTTATAATGCTCGGTTCTTAGGAGCTGTTGGCTCCTCCTTGCTTTACCATCTTTAATAAGACAGAGGTGGGAGGCTTAACCCGAAAGGAAAAATCATGCGACATTATGAAATTGTCTTTTTAGTTCATCCGGACCAGAGTTCTCAGGTTCCAGCGATGATCGATCGTTATAAATCAACCATCGAATCAGCATCCGGTAAAATCCATCGTTTGGAAGATTGGGGTCGTAGACACTTGGCTTACCCCATCAATAAAATTCATAAGGCGCATTATGTGCTGATGAATGTCGAGTGCGATCAAGCTACCTTGGCAGAACTGGAAAGCGGCTTCCGTTTCAATGATGCTATTTTGCGTAGCATGACTTTATTGCAAAAAGCGGCTATCACTGAACCCTCTATCATTGCGACATCAACAGCTGAAGAAAATAAAGCGGCTGAATCAAGAGCAAAAGATGCGGCGGCCAGAGAAGCGGCGGCTGCAACGGACAGCGAAGACGAAATCGATCTGGACGATATTGACGAAGATTTTGATGCTGACGCACTCGCTTCTGAATAAAACCTTTAACACTTGGATTTACGAGAATTATTATGGCACGTAACATTAGACGCAAAAAATTCTGCCGATTCAGTGCAGAAGGTGGAACAGAGATCGATTACAAAGATCTGGATTTATTGAGTGACTACATAACTGAAACCGGTAAGATTGTCCCTAGACGCATTACCGGAACCAGCGCCAAGTATCAAAGACATGTAGGCGTTGCAATTAAACGGGCTCGTTTTATTGCATTGTTGCCTTTCTGCGACGCTCACAAATAATACGCTAGGCGATCAGTGGGCTTTTTAGCGGAATACATTATGCGGGGGAGGATGCAAGCCATGATAGTGGCTTCCACTCTTGCAATGGTGTCGCTGATCATGCCTCCAGTGAGTATAGTAAGTTCAGCCTCTGTTGCGCTCGTCACGTTAAGGCGGGGAGCTATTGAGGGTTTAGTCGTTTTGGCGTGTTCAACTGCGATAGCAGGGGCGCTAGGGTTTGTCCTGTTAGGTAATTATCAGTTCGTATTGCTTTATGGGATGGTGCTGTGGCTTCCGGTCTGGTTGATTTCAATCATCTTAAGAGAAGGGCGGTATTTATCTCTGGCGATTGAAGTTGCGGTATTGATCGGTGTTTTAGGGGTTGTTGGCTTTTATCTCTATAATGCCGAGTCGGCAACGATGTGGAAGGCTATACTTTCACAAATGGTGCCTCCGAATGCCCCGGTGGAAGATGTTCAGCATACGTTGGATGTGCTTTCCCATTATATGACTGGAATAGTTGCGGCCGCAGCGGTGTTTGGTTTGCTGTTCGGTCTGTTTCTGGGGCGGTGGTGGCAGGCGTTGCTTTATAACCCTGGCGGATTCAGGCAAGAGTTTTTGTCATTGAATACGCACCCAAGGTTGGCAATAGGCAGTATTATAGTCGTAGTGATTGCATCATTAAGTTCCGGTGTGATCTCTGAGGTATCCTGGAATATCGCTATTTTGCTGTTTGTGTTGTACACATTTATCGGAACGGCAGTATTGCATACCGTATTTGCTTCGATGAAAATGGGCCGATATATAGTGCCGATGTTCTATGTGACCTTGTTTTTGATACCCCATGCCATGCTGCCAGTTGCTTTAGTTGGGCTGAGTGATACGTGGATGAACTTGCGAAATAAAATTTCGAATCAACACACGCCTTGATGGCGTAAAAAATAGCCGGATAAAATCCGAAAAATGAGGTAATAAAAGATGGAAGTTATTCTTCTTGAAAAGATAGCAAACTTGGGTAACCTGGGTGATAAGGTCGTCATTAAATCAGGTTACGGCAGAAACTATCTTATTCCGTACGGTAAGGCCGTTGCTGCAACAGCTACTAAAATTGCTGAATTTGAAGCGCGTCGCGCGGAGCTTGAGAAAGCGGCAGCTGAAAAGCTGAGTGCGGCTCAGGCGCGTGCCAATGCATTGAGCAAGCTTCAGGTCGTTATTACTCACAAGGCGGGTGATGAAGGCAAATTGTTCGGTTCAGTAGGTACGCAGACTATCGCTGATGCGATTACAGAAGCAGGCGTTTCAGTTGAAAAGCATGAAATTCGTTTGCCTCAGGGTGTCATTCGTCAAATCGGCGAATACCAGATCGACATTCATTGCCATACCGATGTTGTCGTAAAAATGCCTATTAAAATTGCTGCTGAAGCATAATAATTAAAGGTGCAAGGCGAAAAGGTAAAAGGTTGTTAGGGCGACTTACAACCTTGAGCCTTTTTAACTATGCGAGCTTTTTATTCCTGTCTTTTTTATCTGTCTATCCCCTTCATATTAGCTCGTCTGATTTGGCGAAGTAATAAAGCGCCCGCATATCGATATAGATGGAGCGAGCGATTTGCCCTCTATAATAAAAAATTCGCCCAGAATGTTATTTGGTTTCACGCTGTTTCGGTGGGTGAGGCCGAGGCTTTATTTCCGTTAGCCAAACAAATGCGGCAGCGGTATCCCGATGCAGCGATATTGATTACTTCCACAACGCCGACAGGCTCGGCCCGAGTTAAAGCGGTGATGCAGGAAAGCGTGGAGCATGTCTATTTGCCATACGACATGCCCGGTGCGGTTAACCGGTTTATGCGGTGTTTTAAGCCTAGACTGGCCGTCATCATGGAGACTGAAATTTGGCCTAATCTTTTTGCCTACTGCGGTAAGAATAACATCCCCTTATACATCATCAATGCCCGCTTATCGGAGAAATCGGCAAGCGGCTATCAAAAAATCCCAGCCCTTATTGCTCCTGCTTTAGCTCATGTCAAATTGATTGCGGCACAAACGCAGGATGATGCTGAGCGTTTTGTCGCTATTGGCGCCAAAGCTGAAAAAGTCAGGACGCTAGGTAATATTAAGTTCGATATAGAAGTTCCAAGCGAAACTATCAGGCAGGGCTTGCAGTTAAAAGCCGATTTGTTCGGCGGCAGGTTTGTTTGGCTGATTGCCAGCACCCATAA
>JBAQYH010000358.1:0-5749 GCA_049299935.1 Methylobacter sp.
CACCTGGAATGAAATCCGGGTAGGTACGTTGGCTTTGATCAGGCCGGTCAATACATCGACCGATGGGCGTTGCGTAGCCAGAACCAAATGAATCCCGGCTGCGCGGGCTTTTTGCGCCAAGCGGGCGATCAGTTCTTCTACTTTTTTACCGACGATCATCATCATATCGGCTAATTCGTCGATGACGATGACGATGCTGGGCAGAGTGTTTAAGGTCGGATACTCCTCCCCTTCTTCCAGCGGATTGATCATTTGGAACATCGGGTCCCTGATGGTCTCGCCCCTTGCGGTCGCGTCTTCAATCAACTGGTTAAATCCGGCAAGGTTCCTGACGCCCATTTTGGACATTAATTTATAGCGTCTTTCCATTTCCGCAACCGCCCAGCGCAGCGCATTGCTGGCTTCCTTCATGTCGGTCACGACGGGGGTCAGTAAATGCGGAATGCCTTCATAAACCGATAATTCCAGCATCTTCGGGTCGATCATGATCAAGCGCACCTGCTCCGGCGTCGCCTTATACAGCAGGCTGAGAATCATGGTATTGATGGCGACCGACTTACCGGAACCTGTGGTACCTGCAACCAGTGCATGAGGCATTTTGCCGAGATCGGCAACCATCGGCGTACCGGAAATATCCTTGCCCATCGCCAGCGTCAGCAGGGACTTGGATTTTTCAAAAGGCGCGGACACCAATAACTCGCGCAAGGTCACCATCTCCCGCTCCCGATTGGGAATTTCAAGACCGACTACCGATTTACCGGGGATGATTTCAACGATACGAACGCTGGTAACCGACAACGCCCTGGCCAAATCTTTGGACAGCGTGCTGATACGGCTGACTTTTACGCCTGCCGCCGGTTGTAGCTCAAAACGGGTGATAACAGGGCCCGGATGAAAGCCGACCACGGAGACGACGACATTAAAATCGGCCAGAATGTCTTCCACCAAACGCGACATTTCCTCCAAATCGGTTTGCGAATAACCTATGACGCGGGTATCGCGGTGATCCAGCAGCTCCAGGGAAGGCAACACGCCTTTGCTGGCATCATATTGAACGGCCGGCTGTTTTTTGAGCGGCAGGGTGTTTTTTATTACCGGTTTTTCTACCGGCTTTTCGGCAGCAGCCGGTATGACTTTGGCGCTAACTCTTTTCCTAAGCTCCGGTTTTTCTGGACTATTGACCGGCGCCTGGGTGCGATTGACCGAACGATCCTGCAATAAGCCCAAAACACTGCCGCAAAAAAACCTACAGATAAAGACGGTATACTTGCCGATTACATCTATTAACGCTACCCATGACAGCCCGGTAACCAAGGTTACCCCACCCAATAAAACCACTAACAAAAGCAATGTAGCGCCCGAATTCCCAAGCACCACTAACAAGGCATTGCCGGTTTCCTGGCCTAAAATGCCCCCGGTGTTGCTGGGCAGCTCAATGCCTATTCTTAGCAGATATAAATTCAATAAAGCCGAGCCTGAAACAATGGTCGCTATAGAACCTATCCATTGCAGCACAATAATCGTCTTCTCGCGGCCTTGACGGCCCTGAGTGTAAATCAGGTAACCTTGCCAGAAGATAATGACCGGAAACAGGTAAGCGACCAACCCGAAACAGCTGAGCATGAAGTCGGCAATCCACGCACCAAAAACACCGCAAGCGTTGGAGACTGTCTGCACCGATCCGCTATGGGTCCAGCCCGCATCCTCGTTACTAAACGTGATCAGCGAAATTAAAAAAAATAATGCACCTGCAATGAAGCCTAATAAAGCGACTTCACGCAAGCCACGAAAGGTTTTTTCTTCCATTACAGCAGCCATATTCAACAACTCGTCACATAAATTACTAACAAAACATGATTATAGATCAATAACAGGATGTTTCACATTAATAATATCCACGATCAGGGCGCTCCCGCTTAAAAACATTTTAAATTAGTGACAAACCCCGCAAATAAACATAATGCTTTGATTATATTAACTAAAATATAAAAGCCTGCGCTATGATTTATGGAGCGTTGCTTTGAAAAAACGTATTGTCACGCCTGACTCAAAAATCAGGCGCGCACAACGCGCTTTTGTACGAAGACCAATCAACAAGCTGTTATCCTGAAAACCGCAGTCAGTCCACGAAAGACACGAAAAAAATCAGTATGTTGTACTGCCCAGCCTTTCACCCTTTGGGTGATAATCTACAACTTGGTATCTCTTTGAATATTTTCGTGTTTTTCGTGTTTTTCGTGGATCAAATAATTTTTCCAGGTTTATTTATTACTACTTCAACGTAATCTCAAGACGAGGCGCCATGGCAAAATTTCCTTCCTTGGCAAAATAAGCTATTTTTCCGTCCGAGTCCTCTTTCCCCTTCTTCACCAACCACGCCGTCGCACCCTCTTTCACATCGTCGGAGACATCGAATGTCACCTCGTCACCGGCCTGAAGGTCATTCGTATGCACGAAAGGCGCCGCGGTCCGGGTATTGGAGTCTCCGCCGTTCCATGCCTTGCTGCAATTTTTTATGTTGTTGCCGATGTCGTTGTCGGTTTGACAATTCCAGGTAACGCCCTTTCCGCTTCCGGATGTTCTCCGGTTAGCCGATACGCCGAGATGCCTTCCGTCGCCCTCCAGGAAGCTTGCCGCCTTCGCAGCCAACGGACGGACAATGACATTCCGGCCTTTCGTCCCCCAACCGTCGAGATTTTGCTTTACGGTCATCACCAGTCTGGCCGACTCGATACTATCAGGGGCAATGTTCGACAGATCGAACGCCAGGACAATACGCATCACCTTTTCCCCGATGACGCTGGACGACTTCAAGCGGAGTTCCGGGCTAGCGCCTTCGTTCTGGTTCGGTGCAGCTATGACGAGTGTACTATCCTTCTGCACACTCACAATCACGGGCTTCGCAACGGTCGATACGCAAACGCTGCCTTTCAGGATGCCGCGATCACAAAATTTCGTCAGCAAGATGTCCTGGTGCGCGCCCGCAAAAAGCAGCTTATCGGTATCGATCATCTCCAGCGCCGCTTGCGGCATCGTGACCCCGTTCGAACAATCGAGGTTAAAGTGGTGTTCAAGGACAAGCTGATCCGTTGTCGGCCCTTGCAGCTCAGTACGTATGTCCCACAGCGCTGCCGACCAGATTTCACCGTCGCTGTGCACCAAGCCGACGAGACCGTCCGGGTAGTGTTTAGTGCCGTCGACGCGGCGCAAGCATGTCGGCGTGGCGGTGCTGTAGGAAGTGGAATCCCACTCGCCGACACAGGCCGCCTGGTGCGTTGGACTCCCTTTATCAGCGTAGAACGACGCGGCCAAATAATCGCTGAAGCCCTCCCCTATCGCGCGGGCTTCGTTCACCTGGGGTATGTAATTCCCGCCGGGGAAGCATCCGGCGTTCTGGTTATGCTGGATAGCGTGACCAAATTCATGAATGATAATATCGGCATCCTCGGCATCGTCCACGCCGCCGTCGCCGAAGTGCAGCGCCCCCCGTCCATTATCTGCGAAGGGGCTGTAGAATGAGTTATCGTCCGTGTACCAGTGGGCGTTCGCAAGGGTCGGGAAATTCCGGATAGTCGCCTTACCCTGCGCATCATGAAAACCTAAAATGTCCCGGAGGTAGCGTTGTACCGAATCGATCGCATGGTAGACCACGACTTGCTCGAACTCCGGTTGGTCTCGCGTATAGATATAAGACCGGCTCGCACTTGCGGCGTCGGGGCATTGCTTATCAAGCCGCGGGCAAGTCGCGGGCTTATAGCTCGCCACATCGACAAACTCGCCCTTGAGCAGGGTCGTACCCTCGTCGAGACCGGGCAGGTTGACCGCTATTCGCTGCCCTTCCAGTTCTAAACTTGTCGCATCGCCGTTGTCATTTAAATCGAGAATGCCGGATGTCTGGATGGGATTGGGGACATAGGCCATGCCGCTACCGACGGCAAAGGCGGTCTGGTTTTCCTGCAAGAGCCGATCGCCGGTGTTGGCATCCACGAGGGTAAAAAAGTCCCCGCGGGGTTTGCCGGTTCGAGTCTTCAATGCCCAGACCAGGGTGACGCTTCGGTCATCGACCGGAAACCAACTGAGTTCCGCGCGGGTCTTCGCCAGCAATTCAAGCGTCGAAACTTTCGAAAGTTGGCGGATACCCTCAAGCGCGATGGCTTCGGCTGCCTCCTGGGCGATCACCGGGGTCGACACCCCCACTACCAGCGGATCACTGATGTAACTGGTGTGAACCGTCGTCACCCGCCCGCTTGACCGTTGATGAATCGAAATAAAAGCGTTCAGCACCGGAAGATTGTCGAAGATTTGCTGAAAACGGGTCACCGTCCGACTCAAGCCGCTCTTTACTTTGGCGGCCTTCAAGTCAGCCAAATCCGGGCGGAGCGCCAAGGCTTGTGCATGCTCCTTAAGAAACGTCTTCGCATTCTCGGCGGGTTGCTCCGCCTTGTCGGCCGGCGCATCGCAGCCTGTGAAGGTCGTTACCTTGGGCCAGCGCCTGACCTCCCGGCACGGCATGCCGGATAGCGAGGGTTGGGCGGCTGGAATCTCAATCGAGTCCGGGCGGAACTGATCCTTACCAACCGGCGCGTCCGTGTCGGGTAGCTTTGCTGCGAGGACAGCATCAATGCCGAACAGCTCCAGCACGATGACTAAAAATCCGATCACCATCTTCTGTTTGTTCATATCCTTGCAACCTCCAAGTATGGTTTTGATGCCCCTCGGCTGCGCTGCTGGGCACCGTCAATTGCTCATCGCGAGCCGATCTTCTTGATGCAGGAGAACGCCGCTGCCTGCATCCACGAGGGTCAGGTAATCGCCCGGAAACGGGAGTTGGCTGTGGATCATCAACTCCCACACCAGCAGCACCGCACCCGTTCCGGTAACGGGAAACCAGACCAACTCGGAGCGTGTCGGCTGCCTTAGCGTCGGCACCGCGCCGACCGGCTTGCCGATGGCGGCCCGGCCGACAGCTTCAGCCGCTTCGGCAGTCACGGTCGGGATTTTGCCGCCCAACACACTGTCGATTGGGAAATAACTGCTGCTTATTTTTCGAATGCGGGCATTCCGATCGACGCTCGCCGAGACCTCCGCCCCAAATACGCGACGGCTTTCATAAACCTGTTCGAAACGAAAATGTGTGCCGGTCAGGCCGGACTTGACATCCGCGGTATGCAACTTCGTTTCGTCGAGGCGCAGGGCTGAACCGAATGCGGCGAAGAACCGGCGCACGCCGGACTCCTGAGTACCGGCAATTTCAAGTCGATAATCGCAGTTGTTATAGGTAGTTGTGTTGCCGCAGACTTGTACTTCCTCGCAAGGAACCGGCTTCCCGCCGGAAGACGGTAAAGGTGAATCAGGCAACGGCCTCTTTGCATGCACAAGCAGTGCCGCGCCAAGAAGCAGCGCGGCAAGCAGGATCTGTAGTGCAAAACACGTCCGTTTCTGCTTCATCAACACCATCATTATTTAACCGCCCAATTCAATATTCATCAACATGGCCAAATGTTTCCATGACTCCTCGCCGTGCTGTCCTTAGCAGCGCTTTACCTTGATCGCGGGTGCTGTACACGTGTTTCTAAGATAGATAGTTCAAGGTCTTCAATCAATAAGTGCTGTTACCTAACTAATGTTACGCACGGACTGTATTTCTTATATTTGTCGAACTGAGTCCGTAGTTTACGAAAATACCCTTAAACCAGAGTGCCAAATAGCAATGAAAACTTGCCGTTGAAGCGGATTCAATCCCGTTTGC
>JBAQYH010000359.1:0-2444 GCA_049299935.1 Methylobacter sp.
TCATTTCGACAAGGCCTATGAGATGGAAACTGAATTGACTCTCCGCGGCAAGACCGGATTATTGCAAACGGTTAAAGAAGTGATGCCCCCGAATGTGTCATTCGTGTTCGTTCGTCAGCCTGAAGCATTGGGACTGGGCCATGCGGTGCTTTGCGCCAAGCCGGTCGTCGGCGATGAGCCGTTTGCCGTTATCCTGGCCGACGACTTGATCGCAAACAGAAGCGGCAGCGGCTGCATGACGCAAATGGTTCAGCAATACGATCAAAACCAGTGCAGCGTATTAGGCGTGGAACGGGTCGATCCAAAGGAAACCGACAAATACGGCATCGTCAAAACCACGGAAGTGTCTCCATCGGTCGGCAAGGTTGAGCTGATTATTGAAAAGCCGGCTCCCGAGCGCGCGCCGTCAAACCTCGCGGTAGTCGGACGTTATATTTTAACGCCTGCCATTTTCAACAAGATCGAGACAACGGAACGCGGCGCCGGCGGCGAAATCCAGCTGACCGATGCTATCGCCGCATTGATGCATGATCAGCAGGTATTGGCCTATGAGTTTGAAGGCAAGCGTTACGATTGCGGATCAAAACTCGGTTATTTGCAGGCAACCGTTGAATACGGCTTGGAGCATGCCGAGTTGAAGTGCGATTTCCGGGATTATTTAAAGAATCTGGCTCTCGATTAACGTTATAAAATAGAACACGGATGGCACGGATTAGACGGATTTACACGGATTTTTAAAAGCCGACGACAAGTTTGTTATGCGTTTTTAAATCCGTGATTATCAGTTTAATCTGTATCATCCGTGTTCCATTTCTCTGCGGCAACCACCTCAACATGAGCAAAACCGCTGCCGGGGGTGCGAAAATTGGTGGTTTGCCCCTGATACAAACGGGCGCTGGTTAACTGCGTCTGTCCCTTGTAAACATACTGCCGCAGATCCAGTTTAAGATCGACCAGTTCATTGTCCACTTTCAACGGCCGTTCGGTAGGCCGTACCAGCGTTTGCGCCACATAATTCCCTTGCAGAATTTCCCCGAACACCCGTTTGGTCACGCTGTCGCCCCGGTATGCGGCTTTGCTGCCGTAGCCTTTGGCCGGTTTGAAAAACAACTGCTTGCGGGCGGCCCATAAGGTTTCGGCATCTTCCTTATGGACGCATAGGGTGTGGGCTATGCCTTCAAGCAGCAGGGTTCTGGTTTCTGAGGCAACATCCATCTCACGCAACGCCGTTTCATCGGTTAATATCGCCAGATTTCTTTTATCTGCATAAAGCGCATGAGCTCTTGGGTGAGGCGTGACGACGACCGCTTCAGCCAGATAGGCATCGCGCAACGGCTTTAATGTTTGGGCTTCCAGTCCGAAGTCGGTCAGGCGGTTGTAAACCAGATCGACAGGCATATCCCCGTGCCAAAGCGCTCCATCACGGTAATCAAGTTCGGAAGGATCGCAAATAACGGTATGGATATGGTTTTGTTCAAACAGTTTTTTGAACAACAAAAATTCCGGCAGCATGAATTGGGCCTCCGGATTCTCATCGACGATAGCGATTGAATGCAAGGGTTGACGGCCGCGTTCGGCTTGCCATTCTTCAACAAACATCGCCATGAACACCTGTTCCAGGTTTGCGGCTGTATTTATTTCAGCCGGATCGAGGCAGGCCGTTTGCGCGCGAGCCAGAACGGCATTGAGCAACGCGCCTCCGGCATTGCTATTGATCTCAATTAATTGCGGCCCTTTGGGGCTTAAGTGAAAGTCATAGCCGAAAAAAACGCCGTGCGCCTTGGGAATAAACTGAGCCGTGCCGGGTGCATAAGCCAGAACGCGTTGCTGATAAGCGGGCATCGCAATAACGCTTTCGATGGCCGCAATGATGTCACGTTGTCTGCGCATGCCGCTTTCGGCGACAAAAACTACCGATTCGGCGAATTGGTGGGGACGCTCTTCAACAAGCATCCGGTACAACAAATCGTCATCCAGCTGTTGCCGCAATGCCTTGCGCATGGCTTCGCGGTCAAGTGGGGCGTAACGGCATTCGGCGCTGCGCTGGTCGGCGGGAGTTTGATGAAATGGGGTCGATTTGATGTTTGGCATCAACTTAAGGAGTACAAGTTAGGTCGGGCATTGTTCCTGTTATACGGAAAACAGCAATGAGGCCGTTTCCGAAAGAACATACCCGAATTGCGCATTGTTTTCTCACCACGAAGACACGAAGGACACGAAGAAAGAAACATAAACTTCGTGTCTTCGTGGTGAACAAAAAACAATATATTCTTTACCGGACATCGCCTTGCGTAGGGGCGTATCAAGTCTATCCCAGCGTTCAGCCTGTAACCAGCAGCGTCTTGAATTTATCGGCAGACACGGGCTTCGAAAACAAATAACCCTGTCCATAATCGCAACCGGCAGCGGTCAGCAAGTCGCACTGCTCCTGCGTTTCTATGCCT
>JBAQYH010000360.1:0-8400 GCA_049299935.1 Methylobacter sp.
CCCCCGTTATCAGCAGTGTTTCTAAGTATCTAATAAAACAGTCTATATCTGCCAGAAGTACAGCAGCGGCAACCGGGGTTGCTAAATATCTTGAGGAAGAGTCAATCGCCGCAAGAAAAGCTGCTGCTGCTGCTATAGTTGCCCGGTATCTGGAAGAACAGCGCATCTTGGCAAAAGACCAAGAAAAAGAAAAAGAAAAAGAAGGGCTGTTGGCGAGAGAACAAGAGATGGAAAAGGAAAAGGAAAGAGCGGCGGCTGCGGCTGCGGCGACCGGAGTGGCAAGATATTTGGAAGGGCAGGCAATTTTAGCAAAAGAAAAACCACCTGTTAGTGGTGTTGCCAAGTATGTGGCAAAACAAATTTTATCTAGAAAAGAAGCGCCCATTTTAACGGGAGTTGCAAAGTATGTCGCAAGACAGGCAATCAACGTAAAAGAAACACCGATTGTAAGTGGTGTAGCAAGGTACGTGGAAAGAGAAGCAAAGGTTGCTAAAAAAATACCTAAAGCAAGCGGAGTTGCTAAATATATGGAAAAACAAGCTGCATTGCCAGCGGCTAGCGGCGTCTCTAAATATGTGACAAGGCAAATTCTTTTAGCAAGACAAAATCTAGAAAGAGTGTGATTAGGTTTGACGGTATAAGTAAGGTACTGATGTTTGGTTCGAAGTGGGCCGGACATCAGTAAGCTAAGTGCTACTCTGCATTATATCAATGCAATACTTGCTAAGTCCTAGCGTAAAGTGAGTGTTGAGTATGAGTAAGCATCGGTATTATTGAATGATGATTGGCCTCCAAAGGTGAATGGGCTAAATTTTGGAGCTTGGAAAAATGGCTTATTAAAAGTAACCGTTTTACCGCGGCTGATGAAAACTATGCCTTGACCACGCTACTCACGGTATAATCCTTCCCCTCTAAATAATAATGGATATCATACGAGCTATTCTGAACTTATTTGGAAATGGTGTGTGTATCCAGATGTTTTTAAATTTTAAAATAAAAGGAGCCTTCTAATGGCAAAAACTTTACTTGAACAACTGAGAGAAATGACTGTGGTTGTTGCCGATACAGGTGACATTCAGGCTATTGAAACCTTTAAGCCACGAGATGCAACGACTAATCCTTCATTGATTACCGCCGCCGCTCAAATGCCACAGTATCAAGGAATCGTCGACGATACCTTGAAAGGTGCAAGAGATACTTTAGGCAAAGATGCATCAGCAGCACAAGTGGCTACTCTCGCCTTTGAACGTTTGGCCGTTTCTTTTGGAAAGAAGATACTTGAAGTTATTCCTGGACGGGTTTCAACCGAAGTAGACGCGCGTCTTTCATACGACACCGATGCTAGCGTCCGTGTCGGCCGTGAATTGATTGCTATGTACGAAGCGTTAGGCGTCTCGCGCGAGCGCGTTCTGATCAAAATTGCCGCGACTTGGGAAGGTATACAAGCTGCTGCTGTTCTTGAAAAAGAAGGTATCCATACTAATCTGACATTGCTGTTTGGTCTGCATCAAGCTATAGCATGTGCAGAGAACGGAATTACCCTGATTTCACCTTTTGTTGGGCGGATTCTGGACTGGTACAAAAAAGATACTGGCCGTGATTCTTATGAGCCGGCTGAAGATCCTGGCGTACTGTCAGTTACGGAAATCTATAATTACTACAAGAAATTCGGCTATAAAACAGAAGTTATGGGTGCTAGCTTCCGTAATGTTGGGGAGATAGTTGAATTGGCTGGTTGTGATTTATTGACTATTGCTCCTTCTTTATTAGCTGAGCTACAGTCAACAGAGGGCGATTTGGTGCGCAAGCTTGACCCGCAAAATGCATCAGGCGCTTCAATTGAAAAATTAACCATTGATAAAGCGACTTTTGATAGCATGCATACTGCAAACCGTATGGCTTCTGAAAAACTTGCTGAAGGTATCGAAGGATTCACCAAGGCGTTAGAAACTTTAGAACAGCTCCTCGCGTCACGATTGGCAGCTTTAGAAGGATAATAAGTTTTAAACTAACCGGTGGAGAATCTTTCCGGATTTATATACCCGGTACATAAACGTTATCAGTCTTAAGTAGCAAGGTATATCCTTGCTAAACTGAAAAATAGCGATTTGCAAGGAAAATTGCAAATCGCTGGTGGAAGCCGTAGTTCATACGGCTTTTCCATTAATCCCCAAAGTAAAGTATGGCATTAATTATCATCAGCTAACCTGCTTATGTGAATTCATGAGTTGGAGGGCGCTTGCTATACTGACGCTATCACGTATGCCATTGTCATTTAATACGTATATATTGGTTTGCTATCGACTAATTAACGCAAGGCCTGTTCAAAAGGTTATTGCATTGTTGATTGAAAGGTTTATTGCCGAACAAATAGGGTATGAATTATCGACGCTTTATGACAACAAATAATTACGTCCCGACGGTTTTAAACTAATTGTCTTATCCGGCCAGCAAGTTAACGAATTGCTGGGATTGGTGAGCTTTCCAGTTTTTAAATCTAATTGGTTGGATAAATGAAATTGCTTTGCGAATAACCAGCCGGTAACCCAACCTAAAGACGGCTTCAGCCTCGATAGTATTGCTACGGCTATGCTATGTATTGACAGAACTTGCAGCGCTTAAAGGGCTAAATGATGTTATGTCGAATTATTCTTAAATACCAGCTAGATTTGAAAATTACTGAGGGCACCTTGTATTGTCCGGGGTGCAGATGCGTTGTGTTTGTACAATGCATTGATATTTTTTAGTTTAAATCTGAATACGAATACTCAGCTCATTTATTCGGTGTATGACTTTTGAATGCTGGTGTTTATTGTGAAAATATCTGTTAATATCCAAAGCGAACTGGATTTGGTTGCTCGATTAACTCAAATCGTTATGTTTCGTAGAACCGCCTCAATGCGAAATCTAACTAAATATTAAGTGAGGTGAATTTTGGAAATACATTATGAACAATCTTACAGCGCTTTCAATAAGTATCGCCGGTCTGGCTGGAGTAGCAACGTTTTTGGCTGTGGGGCCTTTTAGCGGCCTCTTTCTTATATGGGCTGCAACCATTGCATGGGCCGCCTACTTTTTCTTGGGGGCGACACAAGGAGCCTTAAAAAACACTATCGTGTGTGGAATATTTGGTGTTTTTATGGCATGGCTGGCGGCTATCCAACTCACTAATATTCCGTCAACAGCAATGCTTGGCTTCCCTTTCTGGGCGGCAGTTACTGTAACTTTTTCCGTTGTGGTTATGTGTCTTGCAGCGAATATTCCTGCGCTTGCGGCGATACCTGCTAGTGTACTCGGCTATTCGTCTACATTTGCATATTTGCTACAAACTCCTGACAAATTAACTAAAGATGTTCTGTTAAGTGTTTCTTTAGATAATCCTTTAATCTTGATATCCATTTCTATTGTAGTGGGCACTTATTTTGGCCAGTGGTCAGGACAATTGAGTGCAAAACTGACTAAATAACCTTATTTGTGGTTATGAGCTTAGATAGTTGAATATTTGTTTTTTCTGGCCGTCCTTTATCGTTATATCTGGATTTTTGATATGAGGACGGTCAGCGCTTTTTATGTTTGTTGGTGATTTATAAAATACTCCTAAAAGATAATGAGATATTGTGAATCATTGTTACAGACGGTCCTCAAGAGTGGAAATAAAGCCACTCGCAAATACTCGTTACCCACCCAAGTAATGCCACAAACATACTCATTGCTTATTCAACGGCATGATATTGCTATTTTTAGGCTGTAACATTTTTAGTAGCATGGGCATATCATAATCGGATAGCACAAAATATCTATAGCAGGCAGGATCGGTTGGAGTTTTAAAAGCTATCTAAGATCATTTAATCGCTGTTTAATATAGTTCACTACGGGTTCTTTCAAAGTGTTTTTGTTGAGTGCCTGCTGGTAGGCCTCTCGAGTAAGTTTTGGGTTGTCGAGCTTTTCTTGCGATAGGGCAAGCCCCAGCCAGTTTTCAGCTTTTTCCGGGTTGACGGTTACCAGTCTTTGATAGACTCTGGCCGCATAGCTAAATGATTGTAGTTGTTGATAGGTCGCGGCCAATAACGATAAATAGGTTTCATTCGAGCTGTTTGTTAATTCAATACGCTGTAGTGTCTTAAGTGCGCCGTCAGGTTTTTTTTGTTGCAGAAATAGCTGCGCACGCATATTGATTAATTGCAGGTTATCAGGAAATAAAGCAAGGCTTTGATCCAGAACTTCGGCTGTTTTAAGGGTTTGTCCCTGGCTATGCAGCGTTTTAGCCAATAATAACCGGGCCTTAATGTGCCGTGGGTCGAGCTTAAGTACTTGTTCAAGTTTGTAGACTGCCGAATAATCTTCTGGTTTATTTTCTGCCTGACGATAGAGAAGTTCTGCTTGCTGCTTAGCGGCTATGGGGTTGATTGTCGCCGTATTAGAGACCGCGGGCATTTTTTTAGGGCGGGCCGCGACAATTTCAGGCGCTGCCTGAACTGCTGGAACCGTTTGCATCGGCTCTGCCGGCGGTTTGGGTTGAACCGCAGGCGCGGTCTGGACTAGCGGCTGGGATGTTGTATTTTTCTGCGGGATTTGTTCGGTTGATTGTGCTGCATCGGTAACGGCATTTGGTGCAGCCAGTACCTTTTCATACGGTGCAGCGGGAATCCTGTTTTCGGCAACGGTTACCGGGGGCGTTTTCGTTTGTGCCTTACTGTATTGATAAGCCCAATAACTACCGCTGGTTGTCATAATAGCCAATAAGCTCCAGAGCAGCGGTATTTTTGATGCGGGGGCTTGCGCCACCTGAATATTATGTTGCAAAGCCGATGGTGCGCTATTCGGTGTGCTGCGGCTTTCCAGGTCGCGCAGCATCTGATTGATCAGGCTCATAACACGGATGCCGTGGGCGGCCAAAGGAGGTAGCCGGCAATCGTGAGTAACAGCAGCACCAAATAGCGTTTACGGAAGCCCAGTTTAAGTGTGGTGTTGGCGTCTTCGGTATCCAGTGCGGCCAGATAAACCTGCTTTACGCCTATGGACGAGAGGCCTTTGCCATAAGCCGACAGCATCGCTTTATTGGCTAAAATATTAATCAGCCTGGGTATGCCGCGGCTATAGTGGTGCATGGCTTTGATAGCCAGCCCGGAAAAAAGGGTTATATTGCCCATGCCGGCGACGCGCAACCGGTGTTTAATGTAATTCGCAACGTTGTTTGGCGTGAGCGGTTTCAGCATGTAACTAAAGGTGATGCGCTGTCTGAGCTGCCGGATAGCTTTATTATTCAGCTGTTCGTCAAGTTCAGGCTGGCCGAATAATACGATTTGCAGCAGTTTTTGCTTTTCGGTTTCCAGGTTGGTGATAAGTCGTAACGCTTCTAATGTTTCAATCGACATGGACTGGGCTTCGTCGATGATCAATACCGGCTTTTTTCCATTAACGGCGCTATTGATTAGGAAATCATTAATTAGTTTCATGAGTCCGTTTTGCCTGATATGGCGGGAGTATTCAATACCCATTTCATCGGCAAGTGCCATCAGCAAGCCGATTGGCGGCAAATGCGGGTTGGGGATGTATGCGGTCTCGAAAGGTTTGGGCAATTCATTGAGCAGCTTTCTGCAGAGCATGGTTTTGCCGGTACCGACATCGCCGGTAATTTTGATGAAGCCCTCGCCGTTATGCAAAGTGATCAGCAACACATTAAGCGCTTCTAAATGCGTGGGCAACTCGCAAAAAAACTGTGTGTCGGGCGTTAATCCAAATGGCTGATGATTGAGCCCAAAGTGTGTTTTATACATAAATTACTTTAAACGTGTGTTTCATGAGGATATTGCAGTCCCGTAAAACTTATTTCCAGCGCGGTTGGGAGTCAAGTTTGTCAAAACGCTGTTTACTGGAATTTATATCGTTTTGCCAGTCAGCATTGCTGCCGATAAAGGAAGCTTTAAGCAATATGATCAGCTCTGATTTTTGGGTCTTCCCGGTGTTGATTCTAAACAGGTTGCCGATATAGGGGATTGCCGCTAAGCCGGTAATGCCTTGTTTATTTTCAGTATCATTCTCCTGCATCAAGCCTCCCAGTACAATGATCTGGCCGTTTTTGGCCTTGACGATGCTGTCCGATTCCCTGACTGTGGTCTGCGCCATCGGTAATGCTCCAATGTTACAGCTAACACTACTGTCGGGGTTGCAAAAGTTTTTGGTTACTTCTTTTACTTGGCTGATGGAGGGGTGGATATGCAGGGTGATGTTCTCGTCGTCATCTATCTGAGGCGTAACATCCAGCGCTATACCGGAAAAGAAAACATCCAGCCGGGGAAAAGGGGTAGTGATGATGTTTGCGTTACCGCTGACGCCGCTGGAACTTCCGCTTTGAATATCGTAAGCGAAATATTCATCCTGGCCGACTTTAATGATGGCTGTTTGATTATTTAACGTCGAAATTCTTGGGCTGGATAACACATTGGTTTTTCCTTGGGTGTCCATCAGTTCGACAAAGGCGCGAAAATCGCCCGCATGGGCGCCGACGGTAAAAACAGACGCAAAGGTAGCGGGATTCATGGCGCCCCCAATACCCGTCAACAGGGGCGCCTTGTTGATGCCTTCCCTGACGATGCTCTCCCAGTTGACGCCGTCTTGATGGCTATCATCAAGGGTGACTTCCAATATTTTAGCCTCAAGGATGACTTGCCGGCTGATTTGGGTTTGGGTGGCAGACAGGAAATTTTCTATTTCCCGCAACTGCATGGGCTTGGCGCGGACAATCACGATACCCGATTGTTGGTTAATATCTACGGTTGCTTGCGGGTCGATTGCAAGAATGTGGTTGAGGGAATCCTTCATTTCCTGCCAGAAATCCGTGTCTGTTATGGTGCGGACGGAACTGCTTGATGCATTGGAATATTGGGAATTACCGTATCCCGATGGACTGCTTCCCAGCGGACTGTTTCCTTGGGGGCTGTTACCGTTTCCTTGTTGGCTGCTGTTTCCCTGCGAGTTGTTTTGACTGGATTGCTTGCCGGACGACACGCTGGTATTCGAGTTGCCTACCCGGAGCAAATCCAAACGGTTTATTTTAAAAGTTTTGGTCTGCAAGGTTGCCGGATAGATGATGTATCCCATATCGTTTTTTTTGTAATCATAGCCATAAACTTTTTGCACGGCATCAAGGACTTGCGCAATGGTTACATTCTTTAGTTCCAGTGAGATTTTGCCGGTTACTTCGGGGTGTACCAGCATGTTTTCTTCGGTATCGACAACCAGTCCCATAAAAAATTCGCGGGCCTCGACCTCATTGACTGAAATATTAAGGTGAGATTGCTGCATTGTATTTTGCGATGCGGCCAGGGTTTGATTGAAATCAGGGACCAGCGCATCGGTAACGGCTGCCGGAGTCTGGGTGTCTCTACGCGTTTGCTGGGCGGTATCGGAAAAAGCACGGGCAACAGTGGATGACTTCGTTGGCAGAGGTAAGCTGCAAGATACCAGCAGCAATGTCAAGGCCAGGGTAATGGCTGGATGAAGGTTATTCATTTTAGTGTGCACTGGGTGTTTGTTGTATTTTGTAAGGGCGTTGCACCAGTTGCAGGGTTTTGCGTTCGCCATTTTGATCGATGATGACCGAGTTTTTGTGGATGCGGATGATTTTAATGGTGTTCGCATTTGCCGGGTCAGAACTGGCCGGCCCGATGTTTATGACCTGACCCTGTTTGCCGGAAACACCGTTAATGGTTGCCCGTTTGGATCGTGATGAAATCCAGATGGCCGATAAAACCAACTCATGATTGCCGGGAGACTCGGTATCAGCGGCGGTTGCCGGCAGCGGATAGGTCGGCTGGGTTGGATCACGGAATTCTGCGAAGCATGGCCTGAGAATAACCCCTGCAAGCATTATTGCGATCATTATTTTAAACACCAAGCCAGCTCTCCTTAAAGCTGAGCGTGTACGCCCTGATTGTGGTTTCCGCTGTTGGGTAATCTATAACCTGGTAGTCGATGCTTTCCCAGATAAACTGCCATGGCAGTGATTCAAGTGCTTTTAGGTAATTGAGCGTGTCTAAGTAACTGCCGGAAAAAGTGATGGCCAGCCCATGTTTGTATATCGGGTTTAGTTGCGCTTGTTGGGATTTCGATAAGGTGGCTACCGGCAGCGTACCCAACTTTATCAAATTTAATTGTTTATTCTGGTTGAGTATATCGCTTAATGCGACGGCCATTAAATGCGGGGGGACGAAGCTTTTGCCGCTCTTCATCATGCGTTCTTGCAAGCTGTTATATTGGGTCTTTAACTCGGCCAGCTTGTTCCGGTTATTTAGGTTAGGGTCCGTATGGCTGTTGTTTTCTAGATTGATCGCTTTTAGTTGTTGATCGGTTACCTGTTGTTTAAGGCCGTCTAATTCCTGCTGAAGCGCTTGCTGTTTT
>JBAQYH010000361.1:0-14414 GCA_049299935.1 Methylobacter sp.
TTATCCAGAAACCATTCTCCATCAATAATCTGGCTTTCAGAGTTCAGGGAGCGCTGGCAGAAAAGTAAGAACAATAAATCTTGGGGAACAATCACCGGCATGCGGCCTTGGAGGGGTTCAAAAAAACGGCAGAATGATTTGAATGATCTCTTAAATCGTGTTAATAAACTCTTAACTATTCCACTGTCTTTTTGCGACGGAGATCGGACGAATGAGTGTCTATGAATACGTGGCATTAGATGATAGAGGACGCGAACGCAAAGGTTTTGTGGATGCACCCGGCTTATCCGTGGCCCGGCAGCAGTTGCGGGAAGAAGGGGTTTATCCCGTAGAGATTCATCAAGCCCGGGGGAAAAAGACTTCAGTCTTGTCCGGCCTTTTGGAAGTCGGTCTTCTGCAGAAGGTTTCGGCCAAGGAGATTGCTATTTTTACCCGCCAGCTTTCCACACTGCTGGGCGCGGGCATCCCGCTGGTGCCTTCGTTTAACGTTCTGCTTTCGCAGACGAGGAATCCATTCCTGCAAAAAATACTGGCGCAAATCAGGGCTGATCTGAATGAAGGAAAAAGCCTGACCGCCAGCATGGAAAATTTTCCGCGCGTTTTTCCTCCTTTTTACATTAATATGGTCAAGGCCGGCGAAGCCTCCGGCACCATTAATCTGGTTTTAGAGCGTCTGGCCGATTTCAGTGAAAGCCAGCAGGCGCTGATGAGCAAAATCCGCTCCGCTCTGGCCTATCCGCTGATCATGCTTTTGGTCGGTTCTCTGGTTATTTTTTTGCTCATGACCTTTGTGGTTCCCAAAATTACAGGCATTTTCACCGACATGAAACAAACGCTGCCGATGATAACGATCATCCTGATTGCGGTCAGCAATTTTTTAAAATCATTCTGGTGGCTGATTTTTCTGCTCATCGGGGCCGGCGTTGCCGCCTTTAAATACCTGACGGCAGGCACCGACGCCGGCCGCCGTTTCTGGGATTCATTTCGTCTGAAAGCGCCGGTTTGGGGTCCGGTGAATATCAAAATCGCCATTGCGCGGTTTTCGCGGACGTTGGCGACACTCCTGCAAAGCGGCGTCCCGCTTCTGGCGGCCATGGAGATTGTTCGAAACGTGGTGAATAATCTTGTTATTGGCGACACGATTGCGCGGGCGGCAAAAGACGTGGAGGAAGGTCAGAGCCTGGCCCAGCCACTGGCCTCAAGCGGCCTCTTTCCGCCGATGGTGACGGAAATGATCGCCGTCGGAGAGCAGAGCGGTTCACTGGAAAAAATGCTCAATCGCATTGCCGTATCGTATGAAACGGAGGCTCAATCCGATATTATGGTGATGACATCATTGCTGGAACCGCTGATGATTCTGGCGATGGGCCTGATGGTCGGCTTTATTGTCATTTCGATTTTGCTGCCACTCTTTGAAATGAACCAACTCGTGAGGTGACAGCTATGTATCAATGTGAGGGGCGATGATGAAAAAATACGGAGACAAGAGAAACTGGGAAGACGGGTTTACGCTCATTGAGTTGATGGTGGTCATTATCATTTTAGGCGTGTTGGCCGGGTTGATTATTCCACGCGTCATGGGACGTCCCGATGAAGCGCGTCAGGCCAAAGCGAAAATGCAGATCGAAAGTCTGGAATCGGCGCTAAAACTTTACAAACTGGACAATGGCCCTTATCCCACAACGGAACAGGGCCTGAAAGCTTTAGTCGAAGCGCCTACGGCCGGCAATCTGCCCAGAAACTGGCGGACCGGAGGCTATCTGGAAAAAGGGAAGGTTCCCAAAGATCCCTGGAGCAATGAATTTATTTATGTCAGCCCCGGCAGCCACGGCGACTTTGATTTGTCCAGCCTGGGGGCCGACGGCGAGGCAGGTGGAGAAGGTGTCGATAAGGACATCCATAACTGGGAAATTGAGTAAACACGGCTTTACGCTGGTCGAATTGCTCGTCGTGATTGCGTTGATCGGCATTATTCTGGTCATGGCCGTACCCGTGACCCGGGATGCTCTTACCGTCGGCAAACTCAAAAAGGCATCGCGACAGTTCATTGGCCTGGAGCGGAAGCTGCGCGTCGAGGCGGTACGCGATCAGGTTGATTATATTCTGATTCTGGATATCCCCGGCGCGAGCTACTATGTGATCACATCCGACATGACCCCGGAAAAGCAAAATGATGTTCAAAAAAATGCGAAAAAGTTTCCCTCCGGGGTTGCCGTTTTGGACATGATCAACCGGAAAAATGAAACGATTGCGGATGGCGTTGTGAAAATCAAATTTGGCAAGAACAATATTGGCACGCCTTTGATCCTTCATTTGGCTGAGGATGAAGAGCGGATGACGCTGGTCGTTAATCCCTTTTTAGGGGTCACCGCTGTTTATGATCAGTATGTTGAGATTTCTCCGGATGACGGTTTAGGCAGGGATGCGACAAAGTAAGAGGATGACGATGCAAAAGAAAAAAGCTGGTTTTACGCTTCTGGAGGTCATGATCGCCGTGGCCATTCTGGCAATTGCGTTGGTGGCGGTTTTTCAGATGCAATCGCAAAGTATTTCCATGGCATCCGAGTCGCGCTTTTTGACTACGGCGTCGCTTTTGGCTCAGAGTAAAATGGCCGACATTGAAGCGCTGTCAACGCTTAGCAATCAAAGTCAAAAAGGTGATTTTGCTCCCGGCTATCCCGACTACGGCTGGACAATCCGGGTAACGGATACTCAAATTGCCAAACTCAAAAGAATTGAAGTCAATGTCGTTCATCAGGCCCTGACCAGGCAAGGCGCCTATCAACTTATTTTCTACAAGACAAGCGGGATGTGATGATGTCTGACAGGCCGTCCGTCCATTATCAGGATTCGCGTGGCTTTACCCTGCTGGAGATTTTGATTGCCATCTTCATTCTCGGCATTGTCCTTTCGACGATATATGTCGCCTACAGCGGGACGTTAACGGTCGTCAGGGAACTGGATGACGACTCCCGAGCTTATGCGATGGCGCGTATCACCCTGGATAAAATGAGCGGTGATTTATCCTCATTGCAGCGCTTTGGAGATGCCTTTGTTTTGCAATCTGAAAAACGCAGAATCGGCAACCGTGAATTCGGCTCGATCTCATTCTGGTCGGCGGCTCATCTGGCGTTTGAGGAAGAATTACTATCCGGTTATCCGGCTTCGATTGCTTATTTTGTCAGGGAAGATAAAGATGGTGGTTTGTCACTCCGGCGTTCCGATGTTGCGGGTGCCGAGCCTGCCAAGGATAAGCAAACCGGCGGCGGGATAATTATTTGTGAGAATGTTCAGGCGTTGAATTTGATATTTTACGATGAAGGAGGCCAATATTATGATTCCTGGGACACGGCGTCTTCATCCGCATCGCAAAAAGGCAAGCCCCCTGTGTTGGTTCAAATCGAATTGATTCTGAAAAACGCCCGGGATGCTGAAAAACCCTACAAATTTATAACCAGGGTATTTCTACCGGTGAGAAAATGAAACGGTTAAAAAAAATATTACAAAGTCATTCCGGCGTCGCGTTGATTATCGTCATCCTGATGATCAGCATTCTGGTGGCCGCCGCGCTGGAGTTGAACCGGTTGTCACGCGCCGATATCTATAGCGCGGCTAACACAAGCGACGGCCTCAAGCTGACCTATATTGCCAAATCCGGATTCTACGGTGCGGCAGCCTTACTGATCAACTCCAAGAACGAATATGAAACCATGAATGATGACTGGGCCAACGCAGAGGTTTTGTCCACCCGGTCTGAATCATTATTCACCCATGGTCATTTTATGGTCAGAATTGAAGACGAGAAAGGGAAAATTCCGCTCCATAAACTCGTGAACGGCGGCACGGTGAATGCCGACATCAAAGATATGTTGCTCAGGCTTTTACATCTGCCGGAATTTAATCTGGATGGTCGCAAAGCGTCGGAGATTGTGGACGCGATTATCGACTGGGTGGATGATAATCATGAGATGACCGGCGCGGGCGCGGAAAGTCCCTATTACGCGTCATTATCGATGCCCTATGCCGCAAAAAACGCGCCGTTGGATTGCATTGAAGAACTGCTTATGGTAAAAGGGATTACCCGGGAACTCTTTGCCGGGACACAAGAAAAACCCGCTTTGTCTCAGCTGGTGACCATTTACGGCACGGGGGCTGTCAGTATCAATACGGCGCCAAAAATGGTTTTGCGCGTTCTTTCTCCCGATATCACGGTCGCGTTGGCGGATAAAATAGATGAATACAGAAGAAACAAGAGCCATGATTTGTCTTTAGTCGATTGGTATAAAAAAGTTTCCGGTATGGAAAGCGTGACGATAAAACCGGGGTTGATTGACGTGGCAAAAAGCAATTACTTCAGTATATACGCAACCGGCGTGGCCGATAAGATGTCACGAAGCATCAGCGGCGTCATGCAGCGGTCGCCATCCCGGATCATCCATTGGAGGCAGGATTGATGCCGAAAACAATTCTTGGCCTGGATATTGGATCTGACACCGTCAAAGCCGTATGGGCATACCGCGTGGGCCGGACGGACGTCCATGTGCTTGGTTCCGAAACCGTGCGGCTCGAAGGCGGCGTTGATCTGGAGGCGGCCTTAAAAATACTGGCGGAGTCGCTCCGCCCGACAGCGCCCTCGGGGATTCGCTGTGTGGTTTCCCTGCCGCCCTCGGAGGTCATGTTTCGTCAAATCCGCCTGCCTTTCCATGACGAAAGCAAAATCAATAAAACTCTGTCTTTTGAATTGGAGCCTCTCCTGCCTTTACCCATCGAGGACGTGGTAGTCGATTATGTGCGCCTTCCCGACGACGGGCTATTAGCGGCCGCCGTCGGGAAAAAGAGAATCCGGGAAATCATTGCGGCGGTTGAGGCGCAATTAGGCGAGGTATCGGCCATCGACATTGCCACAGCTGCTCTGGCTTTGCCGCTCATGGAACAAAAGGCTTTGGCCGACACGGGTATTCTGCTCGATATCGGCGCCTCTTTTGCCTCTGCCGTTTTTTATGAAAAAAACGCATTGGTCCAGATCCGTTCTTTTGCCTTTGGCGGAGACGCGATCACCCGCGCCCTGGCCGCGGATTTATTTTGCGATCCCCCGGCGGCGGAGTCCGTAAAAATCAGCGGCGACTACGGGACAAAAACCGGAGGGGCACTGGCTGCCTGCCGTGAATTTTGCGCAACACTCGCCAATACCGTCGAATTGATGCGGCTCGATGAAACGCTGCACGGCGCACCCGCACATATCCTGGTCACCGGAGGCGGCTCTTTATTTAAACCGCTGGTTGATCAACTGGAAGAGACTTTCGGCGTGCCGGTAAGGGCTCTCGATTTCGGCGGGTCCGAACACCCGGAAATCGGCGAAAAACCGCAAAGCCGCTATCAACCGCTCATCATGAACACGGCGCTCGCGGCCGTGAAAAGAGCCTTTGCTTCACGCAAGTCCTTTAACTTCCGACGGGGGGAATTTGCGGTAAGAAGAGGCGGCGGCGACCGGACAAAACAATTACGGTGGGGAGCCATTATTGCCGGAATCATCTTACTTTTGGCGGCGGTTGATTTGGTTCTTGACTATCAATGGCAGGCGCGTCAGGCTGACAGTCTGAAAAATCAGATCGAGTTGATTTTTAAAAAGCATTATCCCCGGACGCCAATGGTTGATCCGGTCGCACAATTGCGAACGAAGCTTGCCGAAGACAAAAAAACGTATAGCATGGATGACGGCGGTTCGGGAGTAACCGTGCTGGAGTTGTTAAAAGACGTTTCCGTCCTTATTGCCCCCACACTGGATGTTGTCATCACTCATTGGCATTACGAGAATAATGTCGTTCTCCTCAAAGGCGAAGCAAAAAAAATTGATGATGTGACGAATGTAAAAAATGAGCTTCTAAAATCAAAGATATTCAAAAATGTTGTGATCAACAAAACGGCTCTGGCCAAGGAAGGAACCCAAGTGAATTTTGATTTGAGGATGGAGTTAAGATGATCAGGACAACCTGGTCGAATTTGGATGCTAAACAGCGCGTCATGATCACGGGCGGCGCGGCTTTCGTGATCGTCGCCATCCTTCTTGCGTTTGCCGTTTTCCCGCTGTGGGACGCGCGAGCCAAAATGAAGAATACCATACTGATTCAGTCAAAAAAGCTTGAGGAAATCGTCAAAATCGATGCGGACGTTGTCTCACAGGACGCTAAAATATCACGGATCAGAAATTCAATTGCCTCACGCCGATCCGATTTTACCTTGTTTTCGTATCTGGAAAATAAAGCGGTTTTGGCGAATGTCAAAGGCGGCATCAAACAGATGAATTCCGTTCAGGGGATTCAATCCCCGAGCTTTGAGGAAACCCTTGTTGCTCTGAAACTGGAAAAAATAACGATCAAGCAACTTGCAGATTTTTTATTTCAGATCGAATCACCTTCTGAGATGATCAGGATTAAAAGGATCACGGTTGATAAAATGAAGGAAAGTCCGGAATACATCAGCGTCCAGCTTTTGATTGCCTCTTATGCGCCGGCCTCTTCACGTTTGGGAGGTCCATAGACGTCATGCGCTTTTTGAAGAACAAAATTATCTGGCTGACGATTTATGCAATAGGCGTAACCTTCGTCTTTTTATATCTTCTTTTTCCCTCTGTGCTGGTCAAAGAGCAACTGGAGGCAACAGCCTCCGCCGCCGGTTTTGTCCTGAGGGCTGAATCCTTGCATCCTTCATTGCCTCTGGGCGTTAAACTTCGGGATTTAACCTTGCGCTTGCCGTCAAAGCCTGCCGATGTTATTTTCCAGGGCACATTACTGGATTTACAAGTCAATCCGGTCAGTCTGTTCCGGAAACACAATACCATCCATTTCCGGGGCAAAGCTTACAGCGGTATCTTTGACGGCCAAGCAGGCTTTCTCTTATCAGCCCAAACGAGTTTGTCGGTTGAGGGAAAAATAAATTTTCAGGATATTGATCTGGCCCGATACAGCCCGACCAGCTTCCCCTTATTCAAGGGGATGACAGGTCTTCTTCGCGGATCTGTTTTTTATACAATAGATGAGGCGACAAGACAAAAGGTTGATGGGGTATTGTCCATCTATCTAAGCCGGGGCGCTTACCCGCTTACGGAAGCTTTCCTGGGGATGAACCGCATCGAGTTTGACCGTGGCGAGATTCAGGCTCAATTAAAAAACGGCAGTATGGCGCTCACCAAGTTTGAATTTTACGGAACAAAGATGAATTGCTTATTAAACGGCAGCATTTCGCTTGCGGATCGCTTGGATGAAAGCCGTCTGAATTTAACGGGCGTGCTGGAGATTGTTGGAAAGAACAAGGCCAGGATGAATATTATGGTGGGTGGAACGCTGGCCAGTCCATCAGTCCGCTATATATAAGGGCAGGGCGGCGGCAGAGGCATGAAGGATATGCGGGCAAATATCACGCGAAAGATTAAACAGGGGTTCAGCCGGATTTCAAATATTCCGGCCGGCTTATCGGTGCTGCCGGGTGCAACGACGACATTGCTGATTGCCGTCTCGATCACGATGGTGTCGTTTCTGGGAGTGGATATATTTTATAAAATAGTCCGTTTAAAGATTGCCGGTAGCCCGTCCGTCGCCATCATACAAACCTCCGCCATGGCGTCAACAGCAGGGCAGGGGCGTTCCATCGAATACTATGATGTTGTCGCAAAACGCAATTTGTTTCAGACGACACGCCAGACGATTATTGACACAAATGCAGGCGGGAATCTTTTGCCAAGCGAAGAATACACCGCTTTTGATTTGAAGGGCACAATGCCCATCAATCAAGCCGTGGGATATGCAATTGTTGAGGAAAAGGGCAAGGGCAAGCAGAAGCTCTACCGCATAGGCGAGATGATCGGGCAGGCCAGGCTCATTCGCATTACGCGCAACACGGCAGTTTTGAAAGACGGAGAAAAAGAATTTGTGATGAAGATCAGGGAAAGTGCCGAAGGCCCGCTGAAGGGGCTGTCTCCCAGGCCGGGAAGCGGTATCGCCGTGAACCGCCAGGAGGTGACGCAAAGCCTGGACGATTTGAAATCCATTATGAGCCAGGCGGTTGTTCGGCCTTTCCTGGTTGAAGGCGTGCAGCAGGGATTTATCGTTTCCAGTATTGCACCCGGCAGTCTTTATCAAAAGCTGGGCCTGCAAAACGGTGATGTCGTCGTGGATGTGAATAATAAAAAACTGGCAACCGCCGACGATATTTTACAGTTGGTGAATACGATGCAGGCCGGTGGAAGTGTATCCGTCAAACTGATGCGTAACGGAAAGAACGAAACTATTAACTATTCTTTTAACTGAAAATAACCGTTGGGGAGAGTTGACGAACCATGTATGCCGCGTATTTTGGATTAAAAGAAAATCCGTTCAAGCTGACGCCTGAACCGCGCTATCTGTTTTTAAGCGAACAGCATCGCGACGCGTTTAATTATCTGATCTACGGCATTAAGGAAAAGAAAGGCTTTGTCCTGATTTCCGGCGGGATCGGCACGGGCAAAACCACCATTTGCCGAACGTTGCTTAATTTACTGGATCCTTATCCGTCGGTTGAAACAGCCTTGATCTTCAATACGGCGATTTCCGATGTGGAACTTCTGGAGGCGGTTGTGGCGGAATTCGGCATTGAAGTTCCCGGAGAGACCAAAACAAAAAAATCTTATATTGACGCTTTAAATGGATTTCTGCTGAAAAATTTTGCCGTTGGTAAATATGCGGTGCTGATGATTGATGAGGCGCAGAATCTTTCGCATGGCGCCCTGGAACAAATTCGCATGCTGTCGAACCTGGAAACGGAGCGTGAAAAGCTCCTGCAAATCATTTTAATTGGCCAGCCGGAACTCAGAGCCACACTGTCTTTGCCGGCGCTTCGACAGTTAAATGAAAGAATTACGGTGCGCTATGATCTGAAACCGTTATCGGCGGACGATGTCGTGGCTTATATTCATCATCGATTGGGTGTTGCCGGCGGGCCGGGGAAAATTCAATTTGCGAAAGGCGCTTATCGGCAGGTTTTTGATTTTTCCGAGGGCATTCCGCGCCGGATCAACGCGCTTTGCGATCGGGCGCTCCTGATTGCCTATGCCAAAAATATCAGCAGAATTGACCGCAAGGTCATCCGCCATGCGGCGCGTGATATAGGGAGTGGGTATTTTCAGAAGACCATCAGCAGTGAAAGGAAATCATGGTTGCGGTTGACCACTTAAACGCCGCCGGAATTTCTTGACCCATGGGGAGTTATGAGTTACATAAATGACGCTCTAAATAAAGTCCAGAAGGAAAAGGAGTCATCCTGCGCGCCTTACGAAAGCAGCGTTGCGTTGGAGGACAAGAAACCCGATAAAAGACGGAAGTGGTTTTCGGTAATCGGCCTCGCGATCGTTTTTTTCTATGCCGCAGGAATGCTTGTTTGGCTGTATTGGCCGGATGTCCGTAAGACAGGTTCGGTTGTAACGCCTGTTCAAAGTCCGGGCATCGCAACGGTTCCGTCCATAAAGGGCTTGCCCGCCGCAGAGGTTCCTGAAACGGCGACGCCTCAGCCCCTGACGCCGGCTGGCGTTGCCGCTCCGATGCCTGCGATAGTTGAAAAGAAGTCTGCAGCGGATAAAACGTTAGCCGTGGAGAAGAAGGAAAAAAAGCAAAACGTGGTCATTCCGGCGGGAGAAATGAAACAGGACGCGTCGCCAATGCCTGCCCGGAAAGACACAAGCGCCCTTTATGCGCAGGCCCTACGAAGACAAAGCAAAGGGGATCTGGAAGAAGCGAAAGCCCTTTATAGAAAAGTCATCAAAGCAGATCCGCGTCATGTGTCCGCCTTGAACAATTTAGGTGTGATTTTCATGAACCAGAAAATGTATGAAAAGGCCGTTGCAAGTTTTAGTGAAGCGCTTCATATCCGACACAATTATGTTGACGCGCACTATAATCTGGCCTGTCTTTACGCGCAAAAAAATGATACAAAACAAAGCCTGTTTTACCTGAAAAACGCGATGGTTCTTAATCCGGTGGTCAGGCAATGGGCGGCCCGGGATGACGATTTAAGAAACCTTGCCGATCTGCCCGAGTTCAACAAAATCATGCAGATGCGGAAAAAATGAAATGGCATTCATGAAAAACCACAATGGAATATGGATAATATACATCGCGGCGGCGGTATTTTTAATGATGGGCGGAACTATGCCCGGATTTGCCGCGCGGATAGATGATGGTAAGCCTGCCCAACCGTTATCAACCATGACGTCGCCTGCAACGCCGGCCCCGGCCAAGGGAAAGTCTCCCTCCGTGAATCAAGACAGAATGGGAACTGTGGCGCAACCGTCTGCCCCCGTCATACCCGAGACGCCTCCGTCCGTTTCCGAAGCTTCGCAGGCGCCCCTGCAGGCCAAAACCGAAACCGCGCCATCAACAACGGCTGCCGGACAGGAAACCATTTTACGCAAAGCGGAAGATAAGGCATTACCGAGAAAGGCGGCCAAAGAGCCTGCCGCCAGAAAGACCGCCGATAAATACGTCACGCTGGATTTTGATAATGTAAATATCGAAGTATTTGTGAAATTCGTCAGCGAACTGACCGGCAGGAATTTTATCATCGACGAAAAAGTCAGGGGCAAGGTCACGATCTTTTCGCCCAGGAAAATTCCACTGCGTGACGTTTATAAAGTATTTCTGTCGGTTCTGGAAATCAACGGCTTTGCCACGGTTCCGGTGGGCGACATGATCAAGATTGTTCCTTCGGTTGTCGCGCGCGAAAAGAGCGTGGAAACACGGGTTAAAAAGGATAGTTCCGATCTGGATGACCGGATGGTCACCCAGATCGTCGTGCTGGAGCGGGCCAACCCCGACGAAGTCAAACGTGTGCTGGATCCGATTATTTCCAAATCCAGTTCGGTGCTGTCCTATCCTCCGGCGGGAATTCTGATTATCACCGATTATCTGTCCAACGTGCGGCGTTTGCAGGAAATCGTTAAAGCGCTGGATGTGGAAGGCGCGGGCGAACAGATTACCTACCTGCCGCTGCAAAATGCCTCCGCCTCGGAAGTGGCCAAGTCTCTGGCAAACGTATTTCAGCAGCGGCGACCCAACCTGACTCCGATTCGGATGGTGGCCGATCCCAGAACCAATTCTCTGATTATCTTTGCCAGCGTTGCCGATACGGAAAGCGTGCGCAAGCTTGTGGCGATGATGGATAAAGACGTGCCGCGCGGTGAGTCTAACATTCAGGTCTATCGTCTTCAAAACAGCATTGCCGAAGATCTGGCCAAGGTCCTCAATAATATTATTAAAGAACCAGGCGTGACGGCCGGAGGTTCGGCAGGCGCAGCGGTGCAACGGGTTGCCGCGCCCGTTGTGTCCAAAAATGTTCAAATCGTCCCGGATAAGGCCACCAATACCCTGGTGATCATGGCCGAACGGGAAGACTATAAAGTTCTGGAAAATATTATCAAGCAGCTTGATGTGCCGCGGCCGATGGTTTACATTGAAGCTTTGATTATGGAAGTCAAAGCCAATAAGGATTTCTCGCTGGGCGTGGAATGGCGAGGCGTGAAGGACACGGGCTCCCTGTCGGGTTTTGATTCCGGCAGAACGGCAGCTTTTGTCGGCTCCGGCACCGGCGTCATGTCAAGCTTAACGAACGCTGCCGGTGCCCTGGCATTTCCCAGTGGTTTTTCCATGGGAATTATCGGGGCGGGCATTAAAATCGGTGACCTTATTTTTCCCACCATCGGCGCAATGGTTCAGGCTTATAAATATGATTCCGATGTATCGATTCTTTCGACGCCGCAGCTCCTGACGCTGGATAATGAGGAAGCGGAAATCAATGTCGGAGAGAACGTGCCCTATCTTACACGGCAGGATTCAACAACAACATCCGCTCAGTATCCGGTTAATTACAACACCTATGACTACAAAGATGTCGGCGTCATCCTGAATATCACGCCGCATATCAATGCGGAAAACTATATCCGGCTGAAAATATCCCAGCAGGTAACCAAAGTGATCTCCGGCGTAACTACAGACACAACGAAACCATCGATACCCACAACCTTGAAAAGGACGGCCAAGACGACGGTAGTCGTTAAAGACAAGGAAACCGTTGTCATCGGGGGGATGATCGGTGACAGCACGGATGACAGCACGAACAAAGTTCCCTTGCTGGGCGATATACCCATTCTAGGCTGGCTTTTTAAGGCCAAGACGGTGAAGCGGGAAAAGACAAACCTGTATATCTTTTTAACGCCGCACATTGTCCGCACGCAGCAGGATGCCGCCAGTTTGTATCAGGATAAAAGAGACTCCATGGGCGAGGTGGTCGAAGGAATCATCAAGTTGAACGAACGGAAGCAGGAGCAATCTCCCTCCGAAACTGAAGAACCTGACGACAGCAACGCCCCGGCCAATCCTTCAAAATAAAGGCAGCATAGCTTATGTCCACCATTCTTACAGCCTTGAATGCATCCGCGGGCATCGATAAAAACACTGCCGTCCCACAAGAAAAAAAAGCCTCATCGCTGGATGAAAAATTACTGGCCGCTGGCGTTCCGCCTGAGGAGCTTGCCGAAGCGCACGGCGCAAAAGGCAGGGGCGGCGGGGGATTTTTTGAACTGTTGACCCGCAAAAAAGCCATCGATGAAATCCGGCTCTTGCGTATTTTATCGGAGCATTTCAGCATTCCCTTCCGGCGGGAACTGCCGATGGAGAGCATCAACATTGATTTTACGCAAAGCGTTCCGATCTCGTATTTAAAAAAACACAAAATAGTTCCGATTATCACCGCCGAATCCCAGGTTATTGCCGTCAATGATCCCGCAAATTTTCAACCCGCCGATGATTTGCGCCTGCTTCTGCAAATACAGAACCTGCCAATGGTTCTGGCCGCGCAGGACACCATTACGGCCGCCATTAATCTGGCCTATGACATGAGCCGCTCGTCGGCCAAGGATTATTTTGAGGAAATGAATGAAGCTACGGCCGACGACCTGATTTCGGAAATCAGCGAGACCGCTGATCTGCTGGATGAGACCAGCGACGCCCCGATTATCAAACTGGTGAACCTGCTGGTTTCGGGCGCCATCAAGGACCGGGCGAGCGATATTCACGTCGAGCCTTATTCCGCAAACCTGAAAATCCGCTACCGCATCGACGGTATTTTATACGATATTCTGAGCCTGCCGCGCCGGATTCAATCGCCGCTTACTTCCCGTCTGAAGATTATGGCCAAGCTCAATATCGCCGAGAAGCGTCTGCCGCAGGACGGCCGGATTGAATTAAAGATTGCCGACCGCCTGGTCGATGTACGCGTCTCCGTTTTGCCCACCGCTTTCGGCGAGCGGGTTGTTTTACGCCTGCTCGATAAAACGTCCAGCATCCTTTTGCTTTCGGATCTGGGCATGCACGATGAGCGTATCAAGTTGCTGGATCGTCTGATCAAATCGCCCTACGGAATCATTTTAGTGACCGGTCCCACCGGCTCCGGTAAGACGACCACGTTGTACGCGGCGCTTTCCACGATCAATCGCCCGGAGATCAACATTATTACGATCGAGGACCCCATTGAATATCAAATCGACGGCGTGGGACAGATTCAGGTCAATCCCAAAATCGATCTGACCTTTGCCGCGGGCCTGCGCTCCATCGTCCGCCAGGATCCGGACGTTATTCTGATCGGTGAGATCCGCGACCGGGAAACAGCCGAAATTGCCATCCAGTCTTCGCTTACCGGTCATCTGGTTTTCTCGACGCTGCATACCAATGACGCGGCCAGCGCCGTGACCCGCCTGATCGATATGGGGATCGAACCTTTTCTGGTAACCTCTTCGATTGTTGCGATTATTGCGCAACGCTTGGTCCGCGTGCTTTGCCCGCACTGCAAGGAGGTTTATACGCCCGATGAGGAAACCCTGAAAAATTTGGGACTGACCCTGTCGGTGCTGAGAGAAAACACTTTTTACCGCAAGAAGGGTTGCAATCTCTGCATGCAGACCGGTTTTCGCGGACGAACGGCGATTTTTGAAATTCTGATCGTGGACGATAACGTAAAAAGACTGATTTTGAAGACGTCCGACGCCAACCAGATCAATGAACTGGCGGTTCGTCAGGGAATGATCACGCTCCAGCAGGACGGCATTCAAAAAGTATTGGCCGGCATCACGACGACTGAGGAAGTGCTGCGCGTGACGAGGTCGCTTGCCCGCAACGAAGATATCGTTCAGGAAACCTGAGAATATGAGACGGCCTGGAATGAAGGTTGATTGGACACAGAACAACAAAAAACCCGCTATTTCCAGCGAGTTTTAAGCTTGATGGAGCATTTGCAGGGTTTTTATTTGGTGGCGGTGCCTGGATTTGAACCAGGGACACTACGGATATGAGCCGTATGCTCTGACCAACTGAGCTACACCGCCGCTTAAAGAATGG
>JBAQYH010000362.1:0-3116 GCA_049299935.1 Methylobacter sp.
CGTAACGATGAAAACCCTCAGCAACTACGCCAATCATATCATTCATGCACCACTGGACAGTCAATTCCAAGCCGAGGCATGGAATGCGCCTGCCCAGTGCAACAAGCAGTGCGCTTGAACTTTATACATAACTTAAACCATTAGGAGAAACACCATGCCACTCGTGCAAATCAAAGGTATCAGCGGTTATTTATCGCTACAACAAAAACAGGAAATCATCAGTAAAGTCACCGATGCGATCGTCTCGGTAGAAGGCGAAGGCTTAAGGCCGGTCACCTGGGTTCTGATCGAGGATGTCGCTTCGGGCCAATGGGGCGTCGGCGGGCAAGCCGTTACCACCGATGCGATACGCGCGATGAGTCAGGCATCAGGATAATTGACTAGGAATAACTTGAACGTTTGTAGCCTGCGAATTAATCCGCGCCTACAGCGCCACAGAAGAAGCGTTCTCTTGACAATAAAGGCGGACTCAATTAAGTTGGCTAGCATTAGCCAACTTAGCCCTGGTGACCTTTATGCAAGTCAACATACTCGAAGCCAAAAACAACTTGTCCAGCCTCATCGTTGCCGCAGAGAGAAACGAAGAAGTGGTAATCGCCCGTAACGGCGTACCCGTCGCCAAACTTGTTAAATACACGACCAACAAAATCGCTCCTCCCGGTGCCTGGAAAGGCCGGGCCGCTTATGCGGCGGACTGGAATTCCGCCGAGACCAACGCCGAAGTAGAACAATTATTCACCGATAGCAACAATGCGCCTGCTGCTTGATACCTGCATTGTTTACGACTGGCTGATGGGCGAAATCAAGGACCGCCCGATCATCGAGCGGATTCAGGCCGAAGGCGCATTGGTCAGTTCGGTTACGGTCTGGGAAATGGCAATCAAAAACGGCTTGGGTAAAATGCCCTTGCCTTCTGAACAGATCGCCGAAGACATTGAAGCGCAAGGTTTTCAATGGCTGAATATCACGCCTTACCATGCCCAAACCGTTCTCGAACTGGGCGATTATCATAAAGACCCGTTCGATCGATTGTTGATCGCCCAAGCCAAGTACGAGAAGTTATGTATTGTGACTTACGATGCGGTGTTTCAGGATTATCTTGATGATGTGCTGGTTATTAGAAAATAATGATGTAGGGTAGTTTTCGCGCAGACAAAGCGCCTACCAATGCACAACGCCGATAACAGCCAGCCGAAGTTGCGGCGGATTGCTGGCGCGAATCCGCCCTACAGTTCTGATCCGGGTGATCGGTTGATTATTGCGACGACTACCCAACTCAATGCTCAACTACTCAGCTTGGATAGTAGTTTTCCGGCATATTCAGAGTTGGCCGGTAAATTAGTCAAAATGTGAGTTTGCTCTACTCTTTCTAATAACCTTTTATACCCAAAGGTACGCGCAGCGTACCCTACCGGGCTTGTTGTTTTAATGCGAACTCCTAAATAGGGGCAAAGGAAATGGAGAAAAATATGTCTATACTTCAGGAAATTCACGTTGTTCTAAGCGAAAATGCAGAGCTATCTGCCATCCTTGGGTTCCTTAGCGGCATGTTGCTTGACAGTTGGCTTTCTATCGGGCGTGACAAACGAAAGGAATTCAACGATCTCACCAAAGACATCTATGCTGCACTCAATAGCCAGATCGAAAATAAATCGATAGTAAGGGTTCCTATAAATCATATTTTCATTGAGCCCTATTTCAGCATATTTAAACAGCGGAGTTTCCGCAACAAAGTTTCCAAATATGCCGGTGTCCCTTGCACTTCTGGTGCATATGATCCGTTGACTGGCACCGTAACCCAAACTCAAGAAGAAGAGGAAATAGAAACGGAAATGCTTGTTCAGCATGCAAAGGCTCTCATTCCGTATTTTTATCCCCGCTAAAGCTGTAAAGTGGAATCGCCAACAGGCTATTATCGGCATTGTGCGTATCCGGCAGCTTGCTTACGAAACCCTACACTCGCGCTAACCCAACTACGCAACATAACGTTACCTACACAAATCAGAAACTACAAATGACACCCAACATAAACATACCCCAAATAACATTTATTGAGCAGAATGCACCCGTTGATGAATACGGACGAGCGTTATATGCAGTAGCCCGTTCAATTTTGAGAGCGTTAATTGACTCAATATCAGAGGAAGACCTAACTGATCTAAATACGCCACTTTCGGATGTCAGAATGCGGCAGTTGGCAAAAATAGCGAGACTGGAACGTGACAAAGGAATGAAGGGCGATGGCTTCGAATGGGCTGTTCATGAAGCAATTCTTGGAAAAGAACCAAACGTTCTTGAACCAATTTCTAGAGGATTGCGACGCGCGTCAAAATATGTAAAAGATAGTGAACCAACATCATTAATGTTTGGTCAAGAACGAGCCAAATATTTAGGTTTTCTTGATGCTGTAGTTGATGAAGCAGGAACTGACTCTTATCTTCTTCCTCAAGGCAAAGGTAAGCCATTCAATTTTGGACCTTGGGTTTCTGTTGCAGCCCAAGGTTACACAGCAGAGCCCATGTTACAAGAAAGAATTAAAAAAATCTGGAAAACGGATTTATTTCTATCAACCCTCGATGATAAAAAACATCTTGCGGCAACAGTTAAATCAAATTTTGCTCAACTTGAAGGCGGGCAAGGACTTAGAATTGGTATTGTTCCAGAATCCACACATCATAACAATCCAGCGGGGGTTACATACAATAAAAAACATGGATTATGGGTCGTATCTCTTGCAGACCCTAATGGATTTATGGGGTTGTTTAACGATTCATACCATGCAGTTGCAAGAGCCATATACACCCTTGGAAAACAAGCACAACCACCTTATTTTGTTAAACCAAGTGCTAAAGCCCAGAAGATCCAAGAACAAATAGAAAAATACCCTGATGCAAAAGCTATTGATATTGAAGATGCGCTGAATGAAGCCGCGCAACAAGATTTGGTCTCTAGTTCTCATCGACTTATTAGTGTTAATGCCCCCGAATGGCTTCATATAAAAGCTATGGCACCAAAAATTATGCTACTCCCCATTGTCAAGACCAAAAACTTATCAAATTAAGATAGAGGCTGGTTGATAAAAAGTTGTTGCTTGTGTCGTTACTAAACGCTCACCC
>JBAQYH010000363.1:0-4127 GCA_049299935.1 Methylobacter sp.
TGTTTTGATAGTCCGGAAGTTGGTAAGCCAACTAGGCGGGGAACCGGACGATGCTGCGGACATCGCCAACAAAATCGCAATCGGCGACCTGAGCGCCAACATCGAACTTAAATCCGGCGACACCACCAGCGTATTTGCCGCAATGAAAAACATGAGCGACACCCTGAAAGGCTTGCTGACCGACACCGACGTTCTGGTCAGGGCGGCAGCGGACGGCGATCTTGACACCCGCGCCAATGCAAACAAATACCAAGGCGACTTCCGCAAGCTGGTGCAAGGCATCAACGACACGCTGGACGGCGTGATCGACCCCGTCAACGAAGCGGTCGAGGTACTGAAGGAAATGGAACAGGGCAACCTGACCCAAACCGTTAACGGCGATTACAAAGGACAACTCAAAGATTTCAAGGACACCGTCAACAACACCATCGACAAATTGTCGCAAGTCATCAGCGAAGTCAACGCCGCTGCGTCCAACATCGCCGGGGCCAGCGAAGAAGTCAGCGCCACCGCGCAAAGCATGAGCCAGGCAACCAGCGAGCAGGCTGCATCGGTTGAAGAAACCAGCGCGTCCATCGAACAGATGTCGGCCTCGATCAACCAGAACACCGAAAACGCCAAAGTCACCGACGGCATGGCGACCCAAGCCAGCGGCGAAGCCGTGCAAGGCGGCGAAGCAGTAAGAGAAACCGTGGGGGCAATGAAGAGCATTGCCGGAAAAATCGGCATCATCGACGACATCGCCTACCAAACCAACCTGCTGGCCCTGAATGCGGCGATTGAAGCGGCCCGCGCAGGCGAACATGGCAGGGGCTTTGCGGTAGTCGCCGCCGAAGTGCGGAAATTAGCCGAACGCAGCCAGATCGCCGCGCAGGAAATCGGCGAATTGGCCGAAAGCAGCGTCGAGATGGCAGAAAGCGCCGGCAAGCTGCTGGATACCATCGTGCCTTCGATCAAGAAAACTTCCGACCTGGTGCAGGAAATCGCCGCAGCCTCAGAAGAGCAATCGTCCGGCGTCGGCCAAATCAATACCGCGATGGATCTGCTCAACCAGATCACCCAGCAGAATGCCAGTTCATCGGAAGAGTTGGCCGCCACTTCGGAAGAGATGAGCGGACAGGCCGCGCAATTACAGGAACTGATTGCGTTCTTTACCGTGGCCGGTTTCTCGGGTGCGGGATCGGTATCGTCCAAGGCCAAGCCGGTCAAGCAGGTGGTTAAAAAACCAGCGGCGGTAAGACGGGCGCCTAATGAAGCCGAATTCGTCAGGTTCTAGGAGGCGGACATGAATTCAATCGCACAAGTAGCGCAGACCTCTCCAGCCGTGGTTGACGGTCATGGGCTTGAGGAGCAGCAGCAATACCTGACCTTTATGTTGAGCGGCGAAACTTACGCGATCAGCATCCTGCGCATCAAGGAAATCATCCAGTACGGCCAGTTGACCGAAGTGCCGCGGATGCCGGATTTCATCCGCGGCGTGATTAACCTCAGAGGGGCGGTGGTGCCGGTGATCGACCTGAGCGCACGTTTCGGCAAACAGCCGACCGCGATAGGTCGGCGCAACTGCATCATTATCATCGAAGTGGCGCTGGGAGCGGAAACCCAGAGTGTCGGGGTGATGGTCGATGCGGTGAACGCGGTGCTGGAGATTCCCGGCAGCGAGATAGAACCGGCGCCGACCTTCGGTACCAACATCCGCGCCGACTTTATTGCCGGCATGGGCAAGATCAACGGCAAGTTCGTGATCATCCTGAATATCCAGCATGTGCTGTCGATGGATGATATGGAAGCGTTGGTTTCGATGGGGGCTTCGTCGGCTGCTCCGGTTAGCGACGTGGTGCAGGTGGGGTGACTTGAGATTTTATCGTTCCCACGCTCCGGCGTGGGAATGCAGGGGTGGACGCTCCAGCGTCCCGGAACCTGTTCGAATCGAGGCGTGTTTTGCCGGTAAGGCGGTGTTTCGCAACGCCGGAGCGTTGCGAACTGAATTCCCACGCCGGAGCGTGGGAACTATAAAATTTTCTCGGCAACTGCCTCCTGCGTTACTCTACTTGCCTGCATCCCTATAGGCACCCCTGAGGGAGAAGGGACCGACCATCCTTAACTTAATGGCAGTGAGGCGCGGCATGGGAACGAAAGTAACTTGAATTGATCGTTCCCACCCTTTAAGCGGGAACAAGGTAAATTGAATGACTGTAACAAAAAAGATGACATTGTTGGTTTGCACGGCTCTATTCGGTTTAGCCGGGCTAACTGTTCTGTGTTATTCCCAGATAGAACGAGTATTCACGGCCGCTAATTTCGCCGGCGAAAACAGCGTTCCGGCTTTGGTTTCAGTGAACAAAGCAGTGAAAGCCTTCGGCCAAGTGCGGGTTCGGCTGTATCGGCATGTGCTCAATACGGACGATACCAAGACCGCTGTCTGCGATAAAGAGCTTTATGAGTCCGTTGCTGCGCTGGTTGCAGCGTTTAAAGAGTATGAGCCGACCATTGTAGATGACGAGGATCGGCGTTTATTCAATGCGAACAAGGCGGCTCTGGCCGCTTACAACCCGGATATAGAACCGGTGCTGACGCTCTCGCGTGCCAATAAAAAAGATCAGGCGCGCGACGCACTAGAAAAAATGACGCCTACCGGAAGAGTATTGCAAAACGCACTCGATGCTCATGTGAAATATAACATTGAACTTGCCAAGAAGAGCACCGGCGATGCCGTTGAGATCAAACGCACGGCTTTGATCCTATCGGCGGCGATTGCCGTGATTGCATTCTTGATGACTGCGGTAATGGGATTTTTTATTACCCACAACTTGATGAACCAGTTGGGCGGCGAACCTGATGCAGTAGCCGACATCGCCAACAAAATTGCCGCCGGCGACTTGAGCGCCACGATTGAACTTAAATCCGGCGACACTAACAGCGTGTTCTACGCGATGAAAGTGATGCAGGACAGCTTAAGCAAGATCGTCACGGAAATCGGGAACATTGTGCTATCCGCCACCAAAGGCGACTTCAGCGCCAAGATGGACCTGAACGGCAAAGCGGGTTACACCAAAGAACTGTCCGAACTGCTCAACCAACTATCCGACACGGTCGATACCGCTTTCAAAGATACTATCCAAGTCTCGGAGGCACTGGAGCAAGGCGACTTGACGCAGACCGTCACCCGCGACTACCAAGGGGCCTTCGACCAAGTCAAACAAAGCCTGAACAACACCGTTGCCAAACTGTCGCAAGTGATCGGCGAAGTCAACGCCGCTGCCTCCAACATCGCCGGGGCCAGCGAAGAAGTCAGCGCCACCGCGCAAAGCATGAGCCAAGCCTCTTCCGAGCAGGCTGCCAGCGTCGAGGAAACCAGCGCTTCGGTCGAACATATGTCGGCGTCGATCAATCAAAACACCGAAAACGCCAAAGTCACCGACGGCATGGCGACCCAAGCCAGCGGCGAAGCGGTTAGAGAAACAGTGGGCGCGATGAAGAGCATCGCCGGAAAGATCGGCATCATCGACGACATCGCCTACCAGACCAACTTGCTGGCCTTGAACGCGGCGATTGAAGCGGCCCGAGCCGGTGAGCATGGTCGAGGCTTTGCGGTGGTTGCCGCCGAAGTGCGGAAATTAGCCGAACGCAGCCAGATCGCCGCGCAGGAAATCGGCGAACTGGCCGAAAGCAGCGTCGATATGGCCGAGAGCGCCGGCAAGCTGCTGGATACCATCGTGCCGTCGATCAAGAAAACTTCCGACCTGGTGCAGGAAATCACGGCGGCCTCCGAGGAGCAGTCGTCAGGCGTCGGCCAAATCAACATTGCTATGGACCAGCTGAACCGGATTACCCAGCAGAACGCCTGTTCATCGGAAGAATTGGCCGCCACTTCGGAAGAGATGAGCGGACAGGCCGCGCAACTGCAAGAGCTGATGGCGTTCTTTACCGTGGCCGGCAGTGGGGTATCGGCGGCCAAGGCCAAAACATACGCCTAACGAAGCCGAATTTTCATCGTTCCCATCGTTATACACAAGTCTTTAAAAGCACGTCATCCCGGCAGGGATTGCCGGGATCCACGACTGCACGGATGCAGGAGGTAGAGCAATGCATGGAGCAATTGCCGAGAAGCCATGGATGGCAATACC
>JBAQYH010000364.1:0-9321 GCA_049299935.1 Methylobacter sp.
AGCTTTACGCTGGTTCCCAAGCTCCTGCTTGGGAACCCAGTGGGCAAAGCTCCAGCTTTGCGAGACGGGAAGCTGGAGCTTCCTACACTGAATTCCCAAGCTGGAGCTTGGGAACTAACGCTTACTAAAATCCTTAACTTAAGGGCAGTGACGCTCCGCGTGGGCATGCCGTGCGCGCCTTTCCCGATACTTGAAAACTTTGTATCCCTTTGGCGCGCACAGCGCGCCCTACTCGGTTAACACTTTGACGCAGAGCGTGGCAACCATAATATCTCCTCGACAATATGCGCTATATCCAAGCCTGTCGAATTGTCCTGTACGCAACATATTAGCCTGCTCATTGGCCCACGCTGCAATATCTTGCTCATAAGCGATCGCCATGATGCCCTCCTTCGGTTCTTTCTGTTACGCCTAACACCCGGTCGTGGTAATAACGCTGATAATGGGAGCTGCATTGGCAGCCGGTTGGGTGTAGGTAAATGAGCAATCGCCGGATGAAGTGCCCCCGCGAACCTGAAAAGTCGCCACCGATCCTATCGAGATGTAGTCATAACCCTCTGTCTGCAATTCGGCCTGGCTTGGATTAAATACGGTGGTCAAGCCGGCGGCAGTCAATATGCCGGGCGTGCCGATTGCGGTAACGGCGGGATAACCGTTAACCAAGTTAATAATGCCCGCCTCGCTGCACAAGGTGCCTGTTGCGCCGGTAGAGTTATTGGCCGGACCGCCGCCGTCAGCCGGACAAGTTGCCGTATCGGCTTTGCCATTGCGCGCAAACAAGGTGGCGTGGACGATCGACGAAGCCGCCGCAACGCTGCCGCGCGCCGCGTTAAGTTTGGCAATACGGGCATCAAGCTGCAAATTGGTCATCCGTGGCAATGCGACTGCGGCCAAAATGGATAAAATAACGATAACGACGATCAATTCAATCAGGGTGAAGCCTTTTGATTTAGCCATGAACTTTGCTGTTTAGCTGAATAGATTTTGGGTTTTCATTCTAGCACTGCTTTGAATTTCCGCTAAGCGGTAAGGGTTGTTTATAAATCATCCCAATCGAGTTTCGGTCCTTGAACCGCACAGCGATGGTTGCCAATCCTGCTAATCCAGCACCAAATCCATTCCCCCCATCGCTCCCAGCGAGGCTCGGTTAAGTTTGCCGGTGGTGGTCAACCGGTAACGTACCTGGCGTCCATCGCTAAAAACATACACCAGACGGCTGGCTTTGCTATCAAAATACCAGGCCGACTGAATGCCCGGCGGCGTTTCTTCATACTCGCCGAGGTAGTTTTTCGGGCGCTCATTCAGCAAGCGTAGCGGATTGGCATTATCTATCTCGCTACCGGCAAACGATTGCCCGGTTGCATTACGATGAGCCCACAACTCGCGCAGCCCCCAGCGCATGTTGGCCACGTCGGTTTCCATCGCGACTGCCTCGGCTTGGCTTTGTGCGCGATGCAGGCTAAACAGCAAGACCGAGGCAAGCAGAGCGATAATGCTGATGGAAATCACAAAATCGAACCGGCCGGCACCGAATGGCCGTGTTGTGTTCTTTGGCTTCATGGTTAGTTTTTATGCAGCGATACTCTACCGAGGTCCCAGATCGGCAGGAAAATGCCCAAGGCCAGAATAAACACAAGCACGCCCAAAAATACGATCAAAATCGGCTCTATTTGAGCCCCCAAGGTTTTGATTTCGTATTCGACGTCGCGCTGATACATATCGGCAATTTCTTCCATCAAGTCATCCAATGCGCCCGACTCTTCGCCGACAGCAATCATCTGCAATACCAAGGGGTTAAAAACATCGGCATTGCTTGCTGTACGCAGAATGGTTTCGCCGCGCTCGACACCGGCGCGCATTTGCTCCACTTTGCTCGCGATAAATGCGTTATCGACGGTTTGCGCCACCAGCGTTAACGCGCTCATGATGGGTATGCCGCTTTTACTGGACAAGGCAAAGCTCCTGGCAAAGCGCGCCATGGTTGCTTTATGGATAATCGGCCCGGCAATGGGGCTTTTTAATTTAAAACTGTCCCATTGATACCGGCCTTTGACCGATGCGATATAGGAACGAAATAAAAATGCGCCCGCTACGAAACCGGCCAGCAAATAGGGCCATGAGCTCACCATAAAATTTGAAAAGTTCAATAAGATACGCGTCATTAAGGGCAGCTCCGCCCCCAAGCCTTGAAACACTTTAGCAAATGCAGGGATAACAAAAATGTTAACAATGACAATCGCCACGGCCATCGCGATCATCACAAATGAGGGGTAGCGCAGCGCCGATTTGATCTGGTCGAGCATGAATTTTTCAAATTCAAGGTGCTCGAACAGGCGCAAAAATACTTTATCCAGCATGCCGGTGGTTTCGCCGACGCGTATCATGCTGACATAAAAACTGTTAAACACTTTCGGATGCTGGTTGAGCGCGGCGGATAATTCGCGACCGCTATCGAGACTCGTGCGAATGTCGGAAATTGTTTTAACAAATGTCTTGTTTCTGGTCGACGCCATCAGGCCGTTCAGGGCGCTCATAATAGGGATACCCGCTTTGAGCAGGGTGTACATCTGCCGGCTGAACATCATGACATCAATCGGCTGGATACGTTCTTCAAACAGATTAATAGACAGGCTGTCGGCAGGTGCAGAGCCGGGAACAATTTCGACCGGAGTAATGCCGGTGCCGAGCAACTGTTTTGCCAGCGCATTGCGGTCAGGGCTCTCCATCATGCCTTTTACCAGCTCACCTTTGTTGTTACGGCCTTTGTATGAGAAGAATGGCATTTGTTGTTATGCGTGATGGGATTAATGACAAAGAAACTTTGTAAGGCATTTCCATGAAAGAATATCACATTGTTTTATTCACCACGAAGGACACGAAGAGCACGAAGAAAAAACATAAACTTCGTGTCTCGGCAATTGCTCCTGCATTGCTCTACCTCCTGCATCCGGGCAGTCGTTCGTGGTGAATAAAAAAAGAAGAGACTACCCAACTACTCGTCAAACTGATTGCTGATACGCATTGCTTCTGCAACAGTGGTGCGTTTGGCAACAACCATTGCCACCGCGCTGCTGCGCAGGGTTTTTCCAGCCATCTGCCGGCGCGCGAGTTTGATAAAAATATGGGTGTCATGATGATTGGCCGCATCGGCCAGTTCAGTATTCATTTCCAGCAATTCGTAAACGCCTATACGGCCTTGATAGCCGGTGCCGTTGCACTGGGTGCAGCCTCTGCCCCGGACAAAGCTGTGCTGTTCCAAGGTATCGCCCAATTCAAGTTTGAGCCAGGTCTGTTCGAAAGGTTCCGGTATATAAGGCTGGACACAGCTCTCGCAGACCAGCCGTACCAGCCGCTGCGCAATGACCGCCAGCAAGGACATGGCGACCATAAAGCGGGGCACACCCATATCTATCAGGCGGATCGGCGAACTGACCGCATCGTTGGTATGCAGTGTCGATAGCACTAAATGGCCGGTCATCGCGGCACGCAGACCGATCTGTGCGGTTTCATGATCCCGTATTTCACCCACCAGGATGATGTCCGGATCCTGACGCAGGGCGGAACGCAATACCCGCGCAAAGTCGAGATCGATCTTTTCGTTGACTTGCACCTGGTTAATGCCGTGCAGGCGGTATTCAACCGGGTCTTCGACGGTGATGATTTCGTTAGCGGTGGAGTTAAGTTCGCTGAGGGCGGCATAAAGGGTGGTGGTTTTACCGCTACCGGTCGGCCCGGTCACCAGTATCATGCCGTCCGGGCGATGCAGCAGTTTGCGGAAACGCGCCAGCATCTCGGCCGGCATGCCCAGTTTTTCCAGCGAAAATCCTTCGGCATTTTGGATCAGCAAACGCATGACCACGGATTCGCCGTAGATGGTCGGCATGGTCGATAGACGCACATCGACTGACTGCTGCCGCACTTTGATCTGGAAACGGCCATCCTGCGGCAAGCGTTTTTCGGAGATGTCCAGGCCGGACATCAGTTTGAGCCGCAATACCAGCGCTGAGGCAATTTTTAGGTCGGCTTCCGTTTGCTGGTGCAGTACGCCGTCAATGCGAAAACGGATATACAGTTTATTTTCTTGCGGTTCTATATGGATGTCGGAAACCCGCACTTGTACGGCGTCTTCAAATACCGATTTCAGCAGTTTTACGACGGGCGCATCGGCCGCTTCAACCGTGGTCAGCAGTGAATTGAGATCGATATTATCGTCTTCCGACATATCGCTACGCAATTGTTCGGCCAGATTATTGATCTCATCGGTACGACGATAGGACTGGTCTATCGCCATTAATAAATCCGCTTCCCTGACGACAGCGGGACGTACAGTTTTTTTCAGGATACGGCTTAATTCATCCAGCCCCATTAAGTCGGTAGGGTCCGCCATGGCCAACAGGACATCGAACTCATTATTTTCCAGCAGCAAGACGCGAAAACGCCGGGCTACGGTCTCTGACAACAGTTTGATGGTTTCAGGTTTGCGGGGATATTGCGAAATATCCAAAAACGGGATTTTTAATTGCTGCGACAGGAAATTAAGCAGCTCTGTTTCATTGACAAAGTTTAAATTGATCAGGATGCGGCCCAGCTGTCTCCCGGTTTTCTTTTGTTCGGTCAGGGCCACAGTGAGTTGTTCCTGAGTGATAATCCGGTTCTGAACCAGCAGGTCGCCGATACGAATTTTTTTGGTTATATCCATTGGGCTGTCAGTTGTAATTGTTCCGGTGCCGAATGGGCGTTGTTCGACGGGTTGCGCTTAAAATTATCATCCGGCAGGTTCTATCGCTCACCTTACTGCATCGGCTATTTAATTTAGCACAGCCCAAAATAAATACCGATAATTTTAAGATCACTCAGAGTGTATTCAATAGAACACGAATAGAAGGATTTTTAATCCCAACCACGTTTTTTGCGCTTTTAAATCGCGGGCATCCCAGCAGCGCCCCTAACGGGCTGTTCTCGAAAAAAGCTCCGGTGCTCGGCGCGACAAACGGGAAAAATACCATTCGTGCGTAACCATCGGTTACTAAAAATTTTCGTGCTTTTCGTGCTTTTCGTGCTTTTCGTGGACGACGTGAATCAATGGTAAATAATGCATTTCACTCCGCTCAACATATCCTGCAATAAAAAAAGCCCCGGCTGTTTCAGCAACAACCGGGGCTTTCATTTCACTTAAAGCAACGGGGCTTTAAGACAGCAAGCTTACATCATGCCGCCCATGCCACCCATTCCGCCCATGCCGCCCATATCATGGCCGCCATGACCGCCTTTATCTTCGCTAGGCGTGTCGGCAATCATCACTTCGGTAGTCAGCATCAAGCCTGCAACTGAAGCTGCGTTTTGCAGTGCAGTACGCGTCACTTTAGCAGGATCTAAGATACCCATTTCGATCATGTCGCCGTATTGGCCGGTTGCCGCGTTGTAACCGAAGTTACCGGTGCCTTTTTGCACTTCGTTGAAAACAACTGAAGGTTCGTCGCCGGCGTTGGAAACGATTTGACGCAGAGGCTCTTCCATCGCACGACGCAAAATGTTGATACCGACGGTTTGGTCGTGGTTAATGCCTTCCAGTTTATCCAGAGCGGAAATAGCGCGAACCAATGCTGAACCGCCGCCTGCAACAACGCCTTCTTCAACCGCTGCACGTGTTGAATGCAATGCATCTTCAACGCGGGCTTTCTTTTCTTTCATTTCGATTTCAGTGGCAGCGCCCACTTTAATGACGGCAACACCGCCCGCTAATTTAGCCAGACGCTCTTGCAGTTTTTCTTTATCATAGTCGGAAGTAGCTTCGTCCGCTTGTGCGCGAATTTGTGCAACACGGTTTTTGATTTGCTCTTCAGAACCCGCACCGTCAATGATGGTGGTGTTTTCTTTGGTGATTTGTACTTTTTTGGCTGTACCCAGTTGCGACAGTTCAGCTTTTTCCAGGCTCAAACCGACTTCTTCGGAAATAACCACGCCGCCAGTCAGCACAGCAATATCTTCCAACATGGCTTTACGACGATCGCCGAAACCAGGCGCTTTAACCGCAGCCACTTTAACGATACCGCGAATGGTGTTAACAACCAGAGTTGCCAATGCTTCGCCTTCTACATCTTCGGCAACGATCAATAAAGGACGGCCGGCTTTAGCAACGCCTTCCAGAACAGGCAGCATGTCGCGGATATTGGAGATTTTCTTGTCGTAGATAAGAATCATCGGGTCGTCTAATTCGACGCTCATGTTTTCTTGTTTGTTGATGAAATAAGGTGACAGGTAACCGCGGTCGAACTGCATACCTTCAACAACGTCTAATTGGTTGTCCAGGCCTGAACCTTCTTCAACAGTGATGACGCCTTCTTTGCCGACTTTTTCCATCGCTTCGGCAATGATTTGACCCACAGACTCATCGGAGTTTGCAGAGATGGTGCCTACTTGGGCAATCGCTTTGTTGTCGACGCAAGGCGTCGCGGAAGCAACAATCGCTTCAACGGCTTTAGTCACGGCCAAATCGATGCCGCGTTTTAAATCCATGGGGTTCATGCCCGCTGCAACGGCTTTCAAGCCTTCGTTGACGATAGATTGCGCCAATACGGTTGCAGTTGTTGTACCGTCACCGGCCACGTCGGAAGTGTGCGAAGCCACTTCTTTAACCATTTGTGCGCCCATGTTTTCGAATTTGTCTTTTAATTCGATTTCTTTAGCAACCGATACACCGTCTTTAGTGATGGTTGGAGCGCCGAAGCTTTTGTCCAGAATCGCATTACGGCCTTTAGGACCTAAAGTCACCTTGACCGCGTTTGCTAAAATATTTACGCCGCGCGCCATACGGACACGAGCGTCATCACCGAATAATACGTCTTTTGCTGCCATTTTTGTTCCTATCTAATTTGTATGTGAATGTGATTGAGGTGTAAGGCTTAACCTAAAACGCCCATGATGTCTTCTTCACGCATAACGATCAGTTCGTCGCCATCAACTTTAACTTCGTTGCCGGCATATTTGCCAAACAGCACTTTATCGCCGACTTTAACTTCCAGAGCGCGTACGGTGCCGTTGTCCAGTTGCTTACCATTACCTACCGCCAAAACTACGCCTTGGCTTGGTTTTTCAGCTGCGGAACCAGGCAATACGATACCGCCGGGGGTTGTAGTCTCTTCTTCAACGCGTTTGACTATCACTCTGTCGTGTAACGGACGTATTTTCATCAATATCTCCTAAACATTAAAATTAAAGGTTAAATTCAGTTTTAAATTTTAGCACTCACCAGCTGCGAGTGCCAACAATAATCAGTTTTTGCAGTCTACCCCGTTCTTTGGCATCATCCCCCATCACAATACCGCATCAACATGACTTATGAATGACAACCAACTACTGCGCTATAGCCGTCAAATCATGCTTCCTCAAATCGATATTGAGGGACAACAAAAACTTCTCGCGGCCAATGTGCTGATTGTCGGCGCCGGGGGGCTAGGTTCCCCGGCTGCCATGTATCTTGCTGCGGCCGGTGTCGGCACTATCGCTATTTATGATAATGACGTCGTGGACTTATCCAATTTGCAAAGGCAAATCACTCATCACACACCCGATATTGGGACAGATAAAGTGATTTCAACCCGCCAAACGCTTAATCGGCTAAATCCCGACGTGCAAATAAGAGCAGTCAAACAAAGGCTAAATGGCGAGCAGCTTGATTCCGAAGTGATGCAGGCGGACGTGGTTTTGGACTGTAGCGATAATTTCACAACGCGCTTTGCGATCAATAACGCCTGCGTCAGACAGCAAACGCCGCTGGTTTCAGGAGCGGCGATCCGCTTTGAAGGCCAGGTGACAGTGTTTACGCCGGGACAAAATAACAGCCCCTGCTACAACTGCCTGTACAACAGCGACGGCGAAGAACTCCAAAACTGCGCGACCAATGGCGTCATAGCCCCTATCACCGGCATAGTCGGCAGTATTCAGGCACTGGAAGCAATGAAGCTGATCATGAATATCGGGGAAGCTTTAACCGGACGATTATTGCTGCTGGACGGCTTAACGATGGAATGGAATACGATGAAATTGCGGAAGAATCCTAACTGCCCGACCTGCGGCGTTTGATAGAAAAGCCTTCAGGCAATGTGATTCGCCTGAAGGCTCATCAACAAACAGTGACTTACTTTTTAGCCAGCTTATCCTGGACGAATTTAATTGCTTTTTCTGCAAAATCGTTCACCACCGACGGACTATCGCCATGCGGTTCGATATCGCCAAACGGCTTGTCGCCCGCTTTGGTAAACCTGTAAATAAAATAGCCTAACGGTGCAAACGCAAACGCCGCAATAAGTATCATAACTACAAACAGTTCAGTAACTCCACCCATGACCCCTCCTCATATTATTTATAAGTGTATTATTATTTTTTAGGTGAAATCAGATAATACTCTCTTCCAGTCTAAAAAAACATCTTTCACCTTATTACTCATAAGGCTATCAAAAAACCAACGGAATGCGACTGAACGAGCGGTTTTTCCGAGCATACATAAAACGCGTCACCCCTGCATTGCCGACAGGGCTAGAGCAGGCTCAGATCACATCCCTGTGTTCTGGATACCGGCAGTCCATGCCGGTATGACGTGCTATTTAAACAAAGTGATAGGTGGGCTCCGTTTGACATTCTCCCCCTAATAACTCTAACGTATTAAATGACCTCTTTTTTAAGAATTGCGTGTACCCTATGTTTCGATTCCTATCCGGCTTTTCGACATCGCTGAAGCCTGAAGCTTAACAAGAAGAGACTATATGCAGTTGCGTAAAAAAATAGTTCATCGTATACTTCAATTCAGCTTACTTGATCAAGCTAGCATAATAATTTAAACACTTCTGGAGGTTTACGATGAAATGGGAAACACCAAGCTACACAGACCTGCGTTTCGGTTTTGAAGTAACAATGTACATCTACAATCGTTAATTCGATTGGGATCAAAAAAGGGGCTCTTGATGAGCCCCTTTTTTTTGCCTGACGCCTTTTATTACCGTATCATTTAGCCCTTATTCCCTCTAAGTTACTATTCATACTATGAAGATCAGAGTTCTCGGTTCAGGTGCAGGCGGCGGTTTTCCTCAATGGAACTGCAACTGTCATAATTGCCGCCGCTTGCGGCACAAGGAAATGAACGGCAAAGCCCGTACCCAGTCATCGATTGCCGTCAGCACTGACAACAAAAACTGGTTGCTGTTTAACACCTCGCCCGACATTCGCGCGCAACTGGAAGCCTTTCCCGCTATCCAACCTAAAGAAGGCGTTCGCGATACCGGCATTAAAGCGATCATGCTGATCGACAGCCAGATTGACCATACC
>JBAQYH010000365.1:0-2219 GCA_049299935.1 Methylobacter sp.
CCAAACCTATCTGGCCAATTATTGGTTTTTTATGATGATACTGTCGGTGACGGGCATGACGCTGGCTACGTATTTCGTCGCACGCAGGCGGGCAGAGCAGACGTTGACGGCAAGTGAAGGCTATCAACGCGCCATCTTCAATGCCACGCCGGATGCGATGCTGATTAGCGACACGTATGGCATTATTACCCAGGTCAACCAGCAAGCCGATTTAATGCTGGGCTATAAGCATGGAGAACTGATCGGCCAATCGATTGAGATTTTGGTGCCGGAAAGCTTTCGCCACAACCATCCCGAGAAGCACGCCAAATTTGTTGCCGAACCGGTTACCAGGCCGTTGAGAACAGGACGGACACTCCAGGCACGACGGAAAGACGGCAGCACTTTTGACGTGGACATCAGCGTAAGCCCCATTAAAACGGAGCAAGGCATGTTTTTCGCCAGCGCCTTACGCGATGTCACATTGCAAAAACAAGCCGAGGCGGATCTTCGGGTGGCCTCCATTGCCTTCGAGTCCAAGGAACCGATGGTCATTACCGATGCCGACAGCATTATTTTACAGGTTAACCGGGCCTTTACCGAATCGACCGGTTACACGAAAGAAGAGGCGGTCGGGCAGAAGATAAACCTGCTCAAATCCGGCCGTCATGACGCGGCGTTTTATCAAGAGATGTGGGCTGGCATAGAGCGCGACGGCACTTGGCAGGGAGAAATCTGGGACCGGCGCAAGAATGGCGAAATTTATCCCAAGTGGCTGATCATCTCGGTCGTGAAAGGGGAGGACGGCGCGATTACCCATTATGTCGGCACCCATATCGACATCACCGAGCGCAAGGCTGCCGAGGAACAGATCAAGCAGCTGGCCTTCTACGATCCGCTGACCCAGCTGCCCAATCGCCGGCTGTTGCAGGAGCGCCTGAAACACGGCATCGACGTGGAGCGGCGCGAGGGCAAACAGTTAGCCCTGCTGATGCTCGACCTGGACCGTTTTAAAGCGGTTAACGACAGCCTGGGGCATCTGGCAGGCGACGAATTGCTGCAACAAGTTGCCGCAAGAATTACGTCCCGGTTGCGTGATGTCGACATGGTGGCGCGTTTGGGCGGCGATGAATTTGTCGTGTTGCTGGAAGATATTGCGCATCCCGAAGATGCCGCACGGGTGGCCGAAGACATCATCATCGACTTAAGCAAGCCTTTCCAATTAAGCCATGATGAGGATGTGCAGATCGGCGTCAGCATCGGCATTAGCCTGTATCCGCAACACGGCGAAAATATCGACATACTGATGGATCACGCCGATGCCGCGCTCTATCAGGCTAAAGACGCCGGTCGCGGCTGCTTTGCCTATTTTTCGGAAGACCTGACCCTCGCAGCTCGCGAGCGCATTGCGTTGGAATCGCGTTTGCGCCGGGCGATCGAACAACAGGAGCTGCGCGTTTTTTTTCAGCCGCAGGTGGATATTGCCAGTGGACGCATAGTCGGCGCCGAGGCCTTGGTGCGCTGGCAAGATCCGGCCGAGGGACTGATTCCGCCGATCCGCTTTATCCCTGTTGCCGAAGAAACCGGCCTGATTCTCGCGATTGGCGAATGGGTGCTGAGGGAAACCTGCCGTCAAGGCCGGCAGTGGCTGGATGAAGGCTTGCCGCCGTTAACCCTGGCGGTCAACGTGTCCCCGCACCAGTTCAGCCGCGGCGATATTTGCGCCCTGGTCAAGGGGGTGTTAAGCGAAACCGGTTTCCCGGCCCAACAACTGGAATTGGAAATAACCGAAAGCGGATTAATGGAGAATCAGGACAATGCGACAGACATTCTTAACTGTCTGCGAGACCAAAGCATACGGCTGGCCATTGACGACTTCGGCACCGGCTACTCGTCCCTGGCTTATCTTAAACACTTTCCGTTGGATCTGTTAAAAATCGATAAACGTTTTATCGACGATATTCCATTTCACCAAGATGACATGGAAATCGCGGCGACCATTATCGCCATGGGGCATATCCTGGGCTTTAAGGTGTTGGCCGAAGGCGTGGAAACGCCCGAACAGTTGACCTTCTTGCAGGAAAAAGGCTGCGATATGTACCAGGGCTATATCAAAAGCCGGCCAATTCCAGCGGAAGAGTTTGCCGGGTTATTGCGTGAGCAGCGTATGGTTAATTAATTATAGTGTCCACGAAAAGCACGAAAAAAAAGCACAGCTGCGTATCCAAACGGGGAAGCGG
>JBAQYH010000366.1:0-3431 GCA_049299935.1 Methylobacter sp.
TGCAAATACTGTAAAGGAAATTTTGCAGTTTTGCAGGCAGAAGGAAAAACCCTGGCTGGTTGATGTTCATGACGGTAAGAAAATTCCTTTTAAGAGAGACGAAATTATTGCGCCGTATTTAATTCACAGTGATCTAATGATTCTTGATTTCCATCTTGCGGATGACGGTGAGAAAGCCATAAAAATTCTTAAAAAACTAGCAGGGAATAACCATTTTAACATGGTCATTGTTTATACCCACGGTGACCAAGTTGGTGGCGATATTGAAACTGTTGTTCGTGATATTGCATTGGGATTGACCTACCATGATGCAAGCTTAAATTTCCCGGCGGGTAAGGATGCTGATATTCGGTCTCAGCTTGCTGAATGGGAAGATGAAGATGGTGAAATTCTCGATAAACTCACTTCTGAAATTACCGAACAGATTTATTTGAATTACCGCTCCAATCAAGAAAACGGCTGTAAATATTTACGTAGACAGCCTGAAGGCCAAAGAATATTAGATTTGTTCAACAAACGCCCTAAGAGCATAAAACTGAATCTTGATGATATTGTTTTATGGTTATTATCGGAAAAAGAAAAAGAAATACAGGGCAAATTGTCCAAAGTTAACTTAGGCCATGTGAAAACAGCATTACCTGGAGCAGACGTAAACTGGATTAGAACCGATAGCCTATTTGTTACAGTGGTCAATAAACGGCATCAACCGAAAGAACTTCCCGAAAAGTTATTGGACGCTTTAAATGAATGGTGCCCTCAACCTCACCGTTTGCTCATGAGCCAAATGAGATTCCTTATGGATGATCGCGGTGTCATAGCAGAATCTGAAGTTCTCGGTAATCGTTATATACAAGTTGGTTGGTTAAAGGAGCTCCTTGAATCAAAGTCCCAAGCTCAAAACCACGTAATCAACAATACGATCACTCGACACTGGGAGGCCTTGGGCGATGAGCTGAGAAAAGATATTAATGGTTTTGCTGACAGACTTGTTTCCCACCTGACAAGTCAAGATACAGCGGAAGTATTAGGAAAGCACAGCGAAATCAATGTGCAGACTAAGTCCAAAGAAATAGCTAAACATATTAATTGGTATAATAGCACTAAGCCCATAGACGGATTCCATCTGACTCCCGGACATATATTGGAACTGGACGGTAACGCCGAAAAAGAATATTGGATCTGTTTATCGCCTGCCTGTGATTTGGTGCCTGGCCAGAAAACATCAGGATTGGTCGGCCGAGTGAAGGACTCTATGCCTTTTACAGCAGTACAATTAACAAAGATAGGTGACCAGAAAGCAATAGATGGTGTTAACCATAACATTTATCTGTTTCTTAAAATTGAAGACGATATTTGTACTTTTACCTTTCATCCCAGTGGTGATTTACATGCTAATCCAATTTGGGAGCAAATGATTGCAGAGAAAAATGGAATATTTGAAATTGAAAGAAAGGAATTGCAGATTTGGAGACCTAGCCGCTATTCCCAAAAACGTATAACTATGAAAAAACATCCAGCGAGAGTTGTAGAACAGCTCCAATACGAATACGCACTTAATTTACTTCAGAGACTCGGTGCAACAATGTCTCGGGTTGGCTTGGATTTTTCAAAGCCGAATTAAGCTAATTGGGTTCTTTCCTGGTGGACAAGCTTACTCCCGAACAACGTTCCAAAAACATGGCGGCGGTAAAAGGAAAAGACACTACTCCTGAAATCCGAGTCAGACGAATGCTGCATAAAATGGGATACCGTTTTCGATTGAATCGGAAGGATTTACCCGGAAAGCCAGACATTGTTCTCCCTCGGTATCGTCTTTGTATTTTTGTCCACGGGTGTTTTTGGCATCAACATCCGGGATGTAAACGCGCAACGATACCCGAATTTAACCACGAATTTTGGGTAACAAAATTCCAAGGAACTTTAAAAAGAGATAAACAGGCGGAAAAAGAGCTCCGCCGACAAGGATGGCGTGTTTGTGTTATTTGGGAATGCGAAACAAAAAAAGAGGAGCTTCTTAATAGAATTATTCGAGAATGTATTGGTTCTATCACATCTCTGTGCGCTGGCTGAGCAGACATTTTGTTTCATGAATAACGACAGAGTGCCTGAGCTGGTATTTCAGCAAAACGCCGAGCAGAGGCTGGTGTTTCATCACGAATTCTTTCAACTTTTGCAACAAGAGGCTCAGTCATGAGTATTCAAACGCCCCCAACTCCCAATCAGGAAACGCAAGCTATGCTCGACTGTCTGCGTCTGGCTGTTACAAAGACGCTGGATCGCAAGCGGCGACTAGGACAATATGCGGTGCTATGGTCGGAAGGTGCGCCTATCGCCGTTGGCGAGGATGCGCCTGTGCAGTTAGCGGCACGAAAAGTTTCTCAGGACTGAGCAGTCATGCGTTTTGCCTGTTTTAAAATGCTGGCGTCAAGCGCAAGCATTTGTTCAGGAAGGGTATAGTTGCAACATCGTCAACAATTCAAGTTGCGGTTATCATATACCCGGGTTATTTTCATAAACAAAGTTGTGGGTAGGATAAAACAGATGATTCGTGCAGGCATTGTGGGCGGAACCGGATATACCGGTGTTGAGTTATTGCGGATTTTGGCGTTGCATGCGGATGTTGAGGTGGCGGTCGTCACTTCGCGCGCCGATGCGGGGTTGAGGGTGGATGCGCTTTATCCAAGCTTGCGCGGCGCTATCGATGCGGTATTTAGTTTGCCTGAGGTCGAAACGCTGGCCGAATGCGATGTGGTGTTTTTTGCGACGCCGAACGGTACGGCGATGCTGATGGCGGAGCAGTTGCTGGCACGCGGTGTTAAGGTAATAGACCTGTCCGCCGATTTCAGGTTGGAAGATGCAAAGGAGTGGGGCAAGTGGTACGGCATGGAACATGCCTGCCCCGATTTAATCGCCGAGGCTGTTTACGGCTTGCCGGAGGTGAATCGAGAAGCGATTAAAAAGGCTGGTTTGATCGCGTGTCCGGGCTGCTATCCGACTGCTGTGCAGTTGGGATTTTTGCCGTTGCTGGAAAACGATCTGATCGATGCAAAGCATTTAATTGCCGATGTGAAGTCCGGTGTCAGTGGGGCAGGGCGCAAGGCGGAGCTGGCGACATTGATGAGCGAAACCGGCGAGAGCTTCAAAGCATACTCAGTCAGTGGTCATCGGCATTTGCCGGAAATCAGCCAAGGACTTGGATTGATAGCCGGGAAAGCGGTCGGGTTGACCTTTGTGCCGCATTTAACGCCGATGATCCGGGGTATACACGCGACGTTATACAGTCAGGCGCATGGCAATCTGGATGATGTGCAGGCTTTGTATGAAAAAAGATACGTTGATGAGGCGTTTGTCGATGTGTTGCCGCAAGGCTCGCATCCCGATACTCGGAATGTACGGGGCAGCAATAACTGCCAGATTTCGATTCATCAGCC
>JBAQYH010000367.1:0-2781 GCA_049299935.1 Methylobacter sp.
TTTGCTTAAGCATCATTTTCGTAAAAGTCCTGACCCGTACATAGAAGAGTCCTATTACATGTCGCCTTATCCGCAAGAACTGCAACTCATCAATCAATTGTAACCATGGCAAAAATATTGATTGTCGGCTGCGGCGCGATAGGTTCGGAACTCGCCGGGGTATTATCGGCTAAGGGCCATGATGTCACCGGGCTCAAACGCAAACCGCCTCTGTCCGCGCCCGGTTCCATCCGCTATGTCGCGGCCGATATAAGCTCGCCCGCCGACCTGGCGAATTTGGACGGCGATTTTACCGAAGCGTTTTTTATCGTTTCGCCTGACGGGCGCACTGAACAAAGCTACCGCGCTGTTTATGAAACCGGCCTGGACAACCTGCTTGCCAAACTCCCGGACGCGCGCTGGCTGCTGGTCTCATCCACCAGCGTCTACGGGCAAACCCACGGCGAATGGGTGGATGAGGATTCAATCGCGGAGCCTGGCAATATCGCCAGCCGTTTGATCCGGCAGGCGGAGCAAAAATTAACGGAGTTAAACCCGGCCAATATCGTGGTGCGCTTTTCCGGCATTTACGGACCGGGCCGCGAATACCTGTTAAGGCAGGCGATGCAGACACCGGCCATACAGAAAACCCCGCCTTATTTTACCAACCGGATACACCAGCGGGACTGCGTCGGCGTTCTGGCTTTTTTACTGGAACAACGTTTGGCGGGCAAGGCATTGGCGCAATGCTATCTTGCCAGCGATGACGATCCTGCGCCGATGTGGGACGTGGTAAGCTGGCTCGCAGAATGCCTGCATTGCCCGCCGCCAACGATTAAGAATGCTGATGACGGAATGAATAAACGCTGTAGTAATGCCCGGTTAAAGGCATTGGGTTATCAGTTCCAGTATCCGGGTTATAAGGACGGCTATCTGGAATTAATTGGCGAAAGAAGGTAATTTTTCACCACGAAGAAAACATAAACATCGCGCTCTCGGCGATGGCTCCATGCGTTGCCGGCAAGGGGCGAGAGAAAGCCGTTCACCGCATTCGACAAGCTCATGACAGGCTTCAGGCAGGCTCAGCACGAACGGCTTTTCCGCGCTTAGACTGCGGTTTTTAGGATCAATCTGATGTTACGCACGAGCTGTATTTCTCCCGTTTGCCGCGCCGAACACCGGAGCTTTTGCCGAGAACAGCCCATCAGCCTTGGCAATGGGCATGAAACAACGTGAGCTGGTTTTATTTTTAAACCATGAAGGACATGAAAGATGGAAGCCTATTCCTTAACTCCCAAGGCGCGCACGGCACGCCCTACGGCGTATATTTCCAGACACGGAACAAGATTTCCTGACTGCGGTCTATCTTTTTCACGACGGTTCTGGACCGTGCGTAACGTCAGTTAGTGAGCTATAGTTGGTGAAAATATTTCGCCACTGATGATTCATGAAAGTTTAGCAATTACAGCAGGAGAATGTGCGGATGAATCCGACTGAAAATAGTAACGGGGAGGCAAGCCGGAAACGGCTCGGCCTTCGCCGTCCGGTAATAATGAGCGCTTTGCTGCTTGCCATCGCGGGAGGAGTTGCGCTTGCCGCCTGGAAATGGCCGTTAATAAGCCCGTTCTTTTTCACGAAATCATTGGAAAACACTGAACTGGCTTCGGCCGAAAAGCTGTCCTTGAACCTTGAACATCCCGATGCGTTGATTGAAAGCGAAACGCTTGCGGATTTGCCTAAGGATTTGCTCACAGTCCCTTTGTTGCATGACACGCTGACCGAAGACTTTGTGTTTTATTACCAGGCCAATGCCGGCAGGCTGGGTTTGGCCGGAAGTTTGCGCCGGATTGCCTATGAGCACAAATTAACCTTGCAGGACTCCCTGATCGCCGACCTGTTAAGCCAGCCTGCGCAGCTGGCGCTATGGCGCAGTGCGGACGGCAAGCTGACTTACAGCCTGCTGCGCGTCAAAACCGGCATGCTGGCAAAAGCATCCCTGTCGATGGTGAGTATCATGCAGTCGCTTGCCGAAGCGGCGGGCGAGGATCGCCAGCTGATAAAATCGGCCGACATGATGCTGAACGGGGAAAAAATACAGTTTTACAGCCTGCGCTATCTTCGCGGCAAGACCCTGCTGTTTGCGTATCACAACGGCTACTTGATCGTGCTGTCGAACCCGGCAATGGTGCTCGATGCTGAAAACAGCGCAGGCAAGTTGTCCGAACCGGCGCTTGCAGTGACCGGCCGCCTTTTCAGCGGCGATAATCTTTTTCTTAACGCTTTCGGCTTGGCGGAACGTTCCGCCAAGCATCGCATCAGCCTGCATGCCGATCATTTGGCGATGGGCTATCAGGCGTTTTTCCCAATGCTGGCAGGTTTGCGCTTTGAAATGGACAGCACCGGCTGGCACAGTTTCCTGGCGGTGAATAACGGGGCGGCGGATAAAAACCTGAATGTCGATGCCTTGTGGCATGCAATGCCCGCGGATGCAGGAATGTGCGTCGCATTGCCGTTGGAAACGGCCAATATTCAAAATATTATCCGGAAATTTGCATCGAAGAACACCGGGTTGGATGATGTCGATTCGGTGCTGACCGGTGCGGCTGCGCTGTGTTGGTACGGCAGCTCAAGAATGCATACGCCGCTGATTGCGCTTGAGCTGGCTGCAACTACTCAACAACCTGAAACGGACAATGCATTATCTGGCTTGTTTACCGATATGATTGGCGGCTATGAAAAAAAGGTCGATGGCGGGCGCTTTCCTGTTGAAAGCCGGGATTTGGCAAACGGGAAATTATGGCA
>JBAQYH010000368.1:0-1772 GCA_049299935.1 Methylobacter sp.
GTATACGTCATAGCCAGCGCTTCCAGCCATTGCTCCACATTCACCGAGTGGTAGCCTCCTTCGCAGGTTTCTTCGTTTTTAAACTCATTCAAGTGCTGTTCGAGCTTATTTACATCGTCGCCAACCAGCGTCAAAATCTGGCTAACCCGGTCCTGGAACTGCAAGTCCACAAAAATATCGGATATTTCATGGTTAATGGCGTTATTTTCAGTACGCAACAGTTCTGCGGAATCGGACAATCCTGAAGCCGCGCTGTTAAAGTGCCTCAAGACCGAGGCAATAATCTGTTCCGCATTGCTCAGTGTCTGTTTATCTTCTATGGAGAATTTCCGGGAAATTTTTAAGGTGTCTTCTATCGCATCGTTGACCGCTTCGATGGTTTCGGTAATCTTCCTGCCGACATCGCCGGACGAACGCGATAATTTCCTCACTTCATCGGCAACCACTGAAAAGCCGCGCCCTGCGTCTCCGGCTCGCGCAGCCTGAACGGCGGCGTTCAACGCCAGCAGATTAGTTTGACTGGCAATGCTACTGACTTCCAGGGCCATTTTGCTCAATTGTTCGGTAAAGCGGGACAGCTCCTCGATTGAGCGTAGCAGTTTGTCTTTCTCTTCCAGCGATGCGCCTAGCGCTTTGGTGATGGCGCCCAATTCCAGTTGGCTGTCCTGCAACAGTTCAACGATTCCTTCATGTGAACCGTGATCGCCTTCCACGGTATTTTGGGATGCGATAACGGCGGCATCGAGACGTTTTGACAAGGCGTCGAAACGTTCCGCCAAATCGGCTATCGACTCTTCGGTATGCACTCTGGCCATCTCGACCTGATTCGCCCAGATGGGCAATACTTTTTGACATAGCGAATCCAGCCCGACTATGCCCTGCTCTTGCTCGTTCCAGGCTATCGATTGCTGATCAAGATACTTGGTCAAAGTATCGAAACGCTGGGCTAAGTCAGCAATCTGCGTTTCGAGCGGATGCTCCAGCCCTGTCTTTTGCTCGTCCTGCCCGCCTAGATGCATTGAGAATGTGTTAAAACGCCGTGTTAAATCGGCTATTAAGGTTTCGATGCGCTTGCGTTCCAGCTCGACTTGCTTGGCGCAGACGCTCTCCACAGTCTCTTTATGCGCCTTTTGCAGCGTGGTGAGTTTTTGCTGATATTCCTGCTGCAATTCTTCATGCAGGTTCTGCTCTATAGCTTGCAGCGATAGCCGGTAACGGCGGCGACTCCAGAAATACAAGCCACCAATCATGATGATCAAACCCGCAGCTGTTACCAAGCCACTCATTGAAAAGCGGTCAGTGCCCGTAGACATTAGTGCACTAAGTCCGCCGTATATCAATAAGGGAAGTGCCAACCAATAATCATTTCGATAAAATTTTATCTGTTCTTTCATATTGAAATTTCCTTATTTACATTGGACTCCATGGTAAAAGCATGGTTTCTTTGACGAGTAATATAATAGCTATCCAACCATGCAAGATAAATCGGGAGATGCTGGTTTTGCTATTGGCAAAGTTCTGAGGGGAAGGTAGGAATTTTCCTAGGCTTTGTTGACGTTTCATCTTAACCATAAAACATCGATAAAAACGACAGTATCTAGATGTAATTAATGGCTTTTTCTCATAGCCCCAGCAATTCTACAAAAGTGTTTACGTGTTAAAAAGCGTACAAATCTTTTCAGGGTTCTGGGGAAAAGAGCGTTGAAGCGTAGAAAAATTGAAAGCCGTTTACATCACCTGCCGCTGATTCTCGTGGCAACTAAAAAATCAGC
>JBAQYH010000369.1:0-2018 GCA_049299935.1 Methylobacter sp.
TGCTTTCCGAACGGGTCAGCAACGCGAGCCAATTGCTGCGCACGCGGGTCGACATCATTATCGAGAAACAAAACCAGGGCTTGCTGACGTCGATGGCCTTGCGCGCCAAGATGCAGCTGCGGATGCAACAAATGGTTGAAGGGATCTCGATGGTTGCGATTACCTATTATGCGGCCAGCCTGATCGGCAAAATAGCCGAAGCGCTTCATTTGGTTGGCTGGAAAGTCAATCCGGAGCTGATCGAAGGCATTTCGATACCGTTTATTTTGATCATTATCGCTATCAGCAGCAAACGGATCCATAAGATCATTGCCAATACGACTGAGTGATAAGATCCTGCAAGGGTGATTAGGATCAAGTGTCAGGGAGAAGGAAGCTAGGCGCAAAAAGCGCCAAATCAAGCGGCGCGTTGAAAGTCTCCCTCGCTTCCATCCAGGTCAGTGATGCCATGCGCACCGAAACGAAGTCAATCCCCATCGTCCGTTCACAAAAAGTCGCGCTAGCGACACCTTAACGTTAAATCAGTATAAATTCGGCTAACTGCGTAACATCAGTTAATCATAAGGCCGCCAGCGTTATTAATTTTTTCATCAACTCCGCCTGACTGTGAACATCCATTTTTTGCATCGTATGTTTTATATGATTTCGAACAGTTTCCTGGGAGCGAAACGTATTGGCCGCAATATCTGAAATTGAGGGGTTTTTCATAAAGTGAAGTGCACAAACAGCTTCACATCTGGATAAGTGATAAATTTCTATTAACCGGTCAATGGCGGGATTGTTGTCTTTATCATGGGTAAACGTAAGAATAAATCCATCCTTGTAACACTCCCACTGGTAAAGATTCTTTAAAGAGGAAATTGGAGTAAGAGTGATCCGGCAAGAATGGCATGGATCATGAGCGAAACTAGCTTGCTCGTTATTTTCTATTAATGATAACAACCGTTGTTCAATAGCCGGGGGAGTCATACCAAACCGGTTTTCTGAAATGTTTACACAATCCAGCTGGCTAATAATGGATGTATAAACCGGGTCGGAAAATAGAATGTTTAATTCATGGTCGACAATAATATATCCGTCGAAATGCCCATCGATGAAATGAATCATTTGACTGTTTATTTTATGACGTTGCTCCGCATGTACCGCTTCATTCAAGGCCGAAATGATGCTTTGTAAAATCTGGGTAACTCGTTGCAGTTCTCCATCATCAAATGCCGCTTTACGATTTATTAACAGGCTGAGGGAGTAATTGTGATTACAGGGAATTGATACGCCGAAACGAAAGCCCTGACCGCATGGCGGTATGAAATCGCTTTCCAGTTCTTCGGTATAAATATCTGCTAAGGTTTGATTGCAAAAGACCTGAAGGGGCGTTTTGCTAATAAAGTAATTGAAGCCATCCAGTCTGTTTAATGTGTTTTGATACTGTTCCTGATATTCCACAGGAATGTGAGCGCTGAACAGAAAGTGCGTCTTTTCCTTTTCAATCAAGTCAGTAACCAGCAGGGCACTGGAATCGCAATCCAGTTGCCGTACAAGTTCTGTAAGAAACCGATTCCAAATAAAAGGGTTTCCCGGTGCATTAGCGAGTATTGAATTCAGGTCTACTCCTTCAGCAATTTGATCCATTGAGTCCTCCTTATCATTATTAATAATGGCCCCATGAAATCTCCAACTTTATGAAATGAGCTGGATAACTGAGTCAAGAAACTAGCCTGACGAATTGTTAGTAACTGATGTTACGCATTGTCCACGAAAAGCACGAAAAGCACGAAAAGCACGAAAGGCACGAAAGGCACGAAAGGCACGAAAAATTAGCACCGTAGCTACGTAGGCCGGAAACGCCCACCCTGGCTGACGCCGGGCAGGCTTATTCCAGCCTACATCCGAGATTCATCCCAAATGGCGATCTTGAACAGACCTGTTGTATAACGTGAGCCCGGAGCCTCGGAACGATGTGTTTTAACTATTTTCGTGCTTTTCGTGGACGACGCTTTTTTTATCATGTGCGTGCGTAA
>JBAQYH010000370.1:0-10139 GCA_049299935.1 Methylobacter sp.
CGGCTGTCCAGCCCCGCATCGTAAATCGATATGCCGGAATAATCGTATTGATCGTAGCGGCCGCTGACATCCAGGTGCCAATCCTGCCAAAAATCCAGCCCGTAACCGCCGAACAGGCCGACCCGGTTCACCGTGCTGTCCATCGTGAACAAGCGCCGGCCGTCGCTTGCCAGCCGTTGCTCGATGCCGGACTGAGTGACCGCGTAAACCAGCCCCGCGTTGAAATTGCGGTAATCTCCCTGCATTTCCAAGTTAATGGTGCTTTCGCTTTCCGGGCCTTGCATATACAGCGCCAAATTTTGCGTGCCGCCGACGTCGCGAAACACATCGGTGCGGCTGTCTTCGTACATCAGCTTGCCGTTCAGTTTCAGCTCGCCGAAGCGCATTTCCGAGAACAGCTTCGGCCGCACCGTGGTGTATTCATTGTAATTATTGGGACGGCCGTAATTGCGCGTCTGCTCCAGGTAGTTCAGTTCCGCCCCGACGGTTAACCAATCGTTGCGATAGCTGGACTTGATGTCGCCGCCGCGCTTAGCGAACCAGCTATCCTGGGTTTGCGCCATTGACAGCAACGGGCTGCCGTTACGCTGAACCGTCCATAAGTTGCTGAGGCTGTCTTCGAAACTGGCCCGGACATCGATGCCGTCGCGGCCGCCGGAAGCGATCGCGCGGCTGTAATGACTGTCCAGGCTGTCGTAGCCCTGCACCAGCCCCAGCTCCCATTGCGGTTTGGCCTGTAGCGTGGTGATGATAATCGCCCCGCCCAACGCATCTGCACCGTAGCGGTTAGAGGCGGCACCGCGGATGATTTCGATAGTGGCGACATCCTGCGGCTTGATTTTTTCCAGTTCCGTTACCGCGCCGCCGCGCGGAAAACCGTCGACATACAAGGCCACCTTGGGTACGCCGCGCAAACTCAAGGCCCCGGAGCTGTCGCCGAGACCGCCGCGTTTGCGCAACAGTTCCATTAGGTTGGCCGGTTTTTCCCGCTCGATCTCTGCTGCGCTGATGATTTCCCGGCTGTTATCGGCCCAGGTCGTACCCAGGCTGCACAGCAACAGGCAGAGCCGCCAAACCATCAATGCTGTATTGTTCCCACGCTCCGCGTGGGAATGCAGTCTGAACCGCTCTGCGGTTCGGGACGCCGGAGCGTCCCTAGCTGAGTTACCACGCGGAGCGCTCGTCGTTATACACAAATGCCCAAGAGACACTCGTTCCCACGCGCCGCGTACCCTCTGGGGCATAAATGGGAACGCAGTGCTGGACGCGCTGCGTCCCGTATACGCCAGACGCTGATCGTGATTCGCGGCGCAGCGCGCCTTGACTGCATTCCCACGGAGCCCGTGGGAACGAGAGCGATCTCGACGTAGGCCGTCATGCCAACGTCCATGTCCAATGACGGTCTTGAATAGACATGTGTATAACGACGAGCGCGGAGCGTGGGAACCATAAGAGGAAGTTATTTTTTGCCAAATCCTAAGCATCAATGCTTGGCCATTGTGTAATTCCGGTTCAAGTAATCGACGATCAAATCGCGCTGCCCGGCTAAGATAGCGGCTTTGTTGAACTCGATCATCCGTTCCACTGTCGGCCGCCAATCGCTACGCCGCCCCGCCGCTTTGTCCACCCGATACCAGCTGTGGCAAGCGGTGTGGCAATTCTGCTCGAATGCTGCCGCGCCGGGCTCGTCCGGATAGCCTTTGGGGTGCCGTAACGGCTTGGCCTCAGCCGGTGCGGCGGCAATCGGGGAAGCTTTGGCCGCCATGCTCAACGCATCCTTGGACTTGATCACACAGGCGCTCAGTCCGGCGGCGGCATTTTTCGACCAGTTGCTGGGCGCCGGCAGCGGAAAGCTCTGGATATTGCCGGTGGCCGGATCGAGACGGAACAGGTCGTAATTGAACAACGCCGAAAACCAGACCTTGCCGTCGGCCGCCACGGTCATCGCCAACGGAGACTCCTCTTCCGGCGGAATCGGAAATTCGCTGACTTCGCCGCCCACCGCAATCCGGCCTATTTTATTGCCGTGCCATTCGGTAAACCACAGATTGCCTCGCCCGTCGCTGGCTAAAACTGACGGATGAGCGCCGGGAGTGGGGATCGCATAGCGCTTGAATTCCTTATCGTGCAGCCGCCAAATAGCGTCGCCCTCGGCCAGCCATAAATCGCCCTGCGCATCGACATGCAGACGGGTGATGATCTTGCCTATCTCTGCCGGCAGGGTGATGCGCTCGAAACGCTCGTTGCGAAAAGCGTACAGCGCCGCCTGCTTTTCATCGTCCGGCGTCAGCGACACCCAGCCTTGTCCGTTCTTGGCAAAAGCCACGCTGAGTGCGACGGAACGCTTCACTTGCAGCGGAAACACCTGCTTCGAGGCATCCGGGCTTATTTTTACCAACTGCATATCGCCTTCCTGCCCGCAACACGGCCCGGCCATGATCCAGACATTGCCCTGATCGTCAACCGGCAAGGAAAAACGGCCGAAACCGCGGCCGGGCAACTCGATCTCGGTAAACAAGCGGTCGCTACGCGAAAAACGGACCACCTTGTCCGAATTGAAAATCAGCGACCAGACCAGGCCGCGTTTATCGTCCACCCCTAAACCGTTAAAGCCGAAATCGAATTTGTAGCTGAAACCGTCTTGGTCATTCCGGTTCAATACCGACGAATTGGCCTGGGTGGTGGGCAAATATTCCTCGAATCGGCCGCTGTTGGGCTCCAGGCGACCCAGGCGAACATCCTCATAATGGGCAACCCAGATATTGCCGTCCTTATCCTGGGCGATACTGTCCGCGCCGTAGACCGGCCCGCAAGCTGCGGCGAAACAGTTTTGCGTCAAAACTGCCGACAGGATGGCCGCCGGCCAATAAAGCATTCTTTTCATGACGTAGCCTCCGGGCTAGTTAAAGTAGGATCTAACATTGTCGACGAACCGGTCTTTTCTGGCCGGGTCGGCCATGATCTCGGCAAATTCGCTCAACAGGCGGTCGTAAACCGTTCTTTTCAAATGACAGAATCGCTGCGGAGGTTTAAAAATATCGCCTTCTCGCAGATGAGAAATGACATAGCAGTTGCCGCCGCAGAGTTGGCGAGCCCAGCAACCGCTGCAATGCGGGTTTTTGTCTACCGGGGTATCCTTCAAAGTTTGATTTAATTTGGCAAAGCTGTCGTTGAGCGCTTGTTCGTCGTTGACGTTGCCTAGGCAAAATTCTTGATAGCCGACAAAACGGTGACAAGGGTAAATGTCACCGTCGGCAGCCACCGCTAACGTAGTTTGCCCGGCATTACAGGGGCGAGGACGGAATTGGCGACCTAACAAAAGCTTGCATAATTCACCGGTATATTCATTGAATTGCGGCACATCGCTATCGGCTAACGAACGCAGACTATCCAAATTAATTTCGGCGATTTGATCAACCAATATGTGGTGTTCGGCATCGGTCAATCCGAGTTCATGGCTGTCGGCAACATCAACGGTACTTAGGCCCACACCACCTTTGCCAGCTAGAGCACTATTGTGGAGATAAATTTCTTTCAGACGGCCGTAGCTGTTCTTGGTCATGATAGTGCGTATCGTATAGCGTGAACCTTGCTGTTGCAGTTCGCCTATTGTGCGCAGGGTCTTGTCGTAAGGCGAAAAATTCCCCAGTCCCGGACGCTGTGCGTCATTGATATCTTTAGGCCCGTCGAGACTAACAGTTAATGTGTCGATGTTCGAGGCGATAAAAGCGGCAATCTTGTCGTTCCAAACTGTACCGTTGGTCGTCATATTGAAAGCCATCTTAATGCCATGCGGCTCGGTCTTAGCCTTGCAACGGTCTATGATTCTTTGCATCAGAGGGAGATTCAGCAAGGGTTCGCCGCCGAAAAAATTGATCAGATAACCGGGATTGTGCTCGGTAATGAATTTGTCGATGAAGTTGTCGGCGGTATGCTCGTCCATCACCATCTTACCTTTACGATATTCGCCGCCGTCGCCATAACAATACGAACAGGCCAGATTGCATTCTTGGCTTACGAACAGATAAAAATTGGTCAGGCGTGAGCTGTCGCCAAGCATGTTGGTTCTAGAACCGGATTCCGTAGGCAATGCCGAGAGTAAAGTTTGAGTTAAATGTTCTTGTTCAAGCGTTGATAGGTCTCCCAAAAGCCGGTTGCCTGTCTCCAAAGCGGAAAATGTCGTTGCGATATCGAGTGGAAGCTCGAACAGCTTCGCCGAGGGGCCGTGAAAGCCAACCGGGCCGATTTTGGTGTCCAGTACGTGAAATTCATTTAACAAATTTTCCATCGACAAACTCCTGAATATTTTAGGGGCGTATATAAAGGGATCGGGAAATCCTAAGACTTCCCGATCAATTGCTAGGCTTAGGATTAGTGTTTGCAATCCACGTCGCACATAGGTCCGGTACAGCACATTGCTGACTGGCCCCGGTTGCCAATTACTGCACTCAGATCGTCAATTTTGATTTCATTTAGCATCGTTGATACCTCTTTAATTAGTGATGCCCCTTAGGGGACGAAATGCAAACCGCTCCATTCCTGGTACGGTCTGCTGGAACGCCGGTTACGACCGACTTTCCGTTACTTCCAAACGCCGAAGCGCTTGGAAACAAACCGATACCGTCCGGGTATCGGAAGCGCCGGGTTGCCCCGGAGTCGCAACCGGTTTGTTAAAACTCAAGTCCCATTCTGATGAAGCCGACCCGCGGTTCGTTGTAAAAACCCTTGCTGCGCATTTCGTATTGCCGGTCGAAAATGTTGTTTATGCCGGCGGTAAAATCCAGGGTCTTCTTATTGCCGATCGGATGCTTATAGGTGGCATTGATGTCGGCGACCACATAGGACGACAAGGCATAGGCATCTTGGTTTCGGCTGTCGCCGCCGATATATTGCCTACCGACGTAACGGCCTTCCAGACGGCCGCTAACCCGCGAGGAGTCAAGCAGTAATCCGAAAGCAGCCTTGTGTTCCGGAACATTGGGTAATTGATAACCCTCTTGCGGCAAGCCTCCGACGACGGTGGACGACAGCGGCGCCGCGGTTTCAGCAATGGTGTGGGTGTAATTGGTGAACAGACTGAAGTGATCGGTAATCTGCTGCGTCAACTCCAGTTCCGCGCCGTAGGTATGCACCTTGGCCAGGTTTTGGGATTGGAAGATGGTTTTAGTACCCACGCGGCTACGCGATAACAAAATGTAATTGGAAATATCGTTGTAAAAGCCGGTCGCGCCGACATGCAGGCCGAATGGGGTGTCGAGGTCGAAACCTAAATCGTAGCTGTCCGAGGTTTCCGGCTGAAGACCGGTATTAGCTAGCCGTTCAGAGAACGTGCTGTTCGATCCGCCAACCATGGAGCCGGGATCGGGGGCGCGAAAACCGGTGCCGATGCTACCGTGTAAGGCAAAGGCGTCGTTGAATTTGTAACGGATGCCGCCACGGGGATTGAACGTCTCGAATGCGCTTTGATTGTGGCGCTGAGTGCTCGGCGTAGCGATGTTGACATCCATGTCATAATCGAACCAATCGTAGCGGCCGCCCATCGACACAAACAAGCGCTTATCCAATTCCAGTTCGTACTGTAAATAGAGTCCGTGGTTGACAATATCTGCCTTGCGCTTGTCGATCTCCACGCCAGTCAGGGTGGTAACGTCGCGCACCTTGGTCCAATCCTGTGCGGCATTATAACCGAACAGCAGGGTATGGCCGTCCATTGGCGTCCAGCGACCACGGATTTCGCCGGTCAGTTTTTGCGCGTCTTCGTACAGTGTGATATCGGGTTGAAGATTCGTAGTGGTCAACGGATACAGGAAATTATCCCAGGTCAGGTCGGCGACATGGCTGCGGTGGCTGACGGTGCTAGTGATATCGAAGCGGTCGGAAAATTCGTGCTTGAACTCCAGGCTGTACTGACCGTATTGACCGTTTTGCGGCGTATTAATCCGGTCGAAGGCCAACGTCGATTGATCCATGTAATTGAAGGCGAAATTGATTTTGTCGCTAGCGGATAATTTATACCCCAGTTTGCCGCCTAACATGGTTCTGTCCCAGGCGCCGTTCTGCAACGAGTGCGTTGTCGTAAAGGTATTGCCGGGAGAAAAGGACGGCTCTGGTGAACTTTTATAACCGTCGGAATTCAAATGTTTGAAATTCATCAAATAGGTAAAGTCCTCGATAGTACCGCCGCTGGAAACACCGCCGCCATAAGTAGGCAAACTGTCGAAGAGAAAGAATGGTCGGGTGACGTTTTTTTCTTCTGGTGCGTCCTTGGTAATGACGTTGACCACGCCGCCCATCGCATTGGGGCCGTACAACGCCGAACTGGCGCCGCGCACCACTTCCAGTCGTTCGACATCATCCCAGTCTATGGTTTGTAGGGTATTCTGGTTGCCAATGCCAACATCCAAAAATTCCGCGTATTGCCCGTTGACCAAAACCGAGGAACGGCGCGAGCCGGTGCCGCGAATGTTAAGCGTCGAAATACCGCTCGTGCCGCTACGGGCAATATCGACGCCGGCCGCACGCGTCAGCACATCGGTGGTATCGCGGCTGTACATGTTGGCGATTTGTTTGTCATCGATAACCGCCGTGGTGGCCGGCACTTCCGACAGCGGGCGTTCGGTTTTGGTGGCGGTCACCACGATCGTATCCAATTTATGGACGGCGTTTTTTCTATCGTCGGCAACGTCATTGGCGCCGGGAGGATCGACACGCTTGACCGCAACGGTATGATCGTCGGTAAACCGGTAGGCAAGCCCCGATTTGTCCAGCAGGATTTTCAGCGCCTGTTCCGCCGTGTATTGCCCGGCAAGCTGCGGCGATGTTTTCCCCGACAAGGCATCGGCGGCATAGAGAATTTGCACGCCGGTTTGCTGCTCAAACTGCTCCAGTGCGGTTGCCAGCGGTTGCGAGGGAATGTCGACGCGCAATTTCTGTTCGGCCAGTACATTCTGGCAATAGAACAGACCGGCGATTAACGGCAAAGCAAGTTGTTTCATTTTTGGGGTCCTTGGATAAATTTAAATGTGACCCCCTAACGACGTTTCAGCTTTTCCAAACTGGACAGTCTTTTTTGATTTTTTTCTTTCCAGCTCCCACTCGGCGCAGCCGTTTATCCTAAAAAATCAGTTCATCCACGACAGACACGAAAGACACGAAAAAAATGGATAGGGTGTTGACATAAAGAAAGGCGCAGGTACCGAACTGCCTGAAAGCAACAGTCGAGCGGATTGTGCTGTAAAGCTTTTTCGTGCCTTTCGTGCTTTTCGTGGACAGCGCGCAACGCCAGTTAAAAAGTGTCGCAGGCTCGGATGATAGCCTTTATAATCCCTCGCCATGAGTCTACAAAATCGCATAATCAACCATTTCACAGATAGCATCCAAACCCAGCAAGATACGCTAACCAGCCTCGGCGAACTGATCGAGTTTGCCTCGCAACGGCTGGTCGCAACCTTGCTGAATGATAAAAAAATAATCACTTGCGGCAATGGCCGTTCGGCAGCCGCCGCTCAGTTGCTGTCCTCGGCGATGCTTAACCAGTACGAACGCGACCGGCCTTCGTTACCCGCCATTGCCTTAACCACCGACACGACCACCATCACCGCGATAGCCAACGACTATCATTTTGACGATGTTTTCGCAAAGCAACTCAGGGCATTAGGGCAAAGCGGCGATATATTGGTCGCTTACACCGACGGCAACAATTCGGCCAACATCGCCAAAGCCGTTACCACGGCCCACGATAAAGACATCAGCGTCATCGCGCTGACCGGTAATAATGGCGGCATGATCGCGCCGTTGCTTAATGAAACCGATATAGAAATTCGCGTGCCGTCAAATTCCAGCGCACACATTCAGGAAGTGCACGCAATGATTACCCATTGCTTGTGCGACTTGATCGATCATCAATTATTCGGCGGCTGAATCATGAAAAAACTTTTATTACTGCTGCTGATGCATAGCTTTTTTATGTCCGGCTGTTCGACGATTACGGCGGGCGGTGCGGAAATTACCGGCTTGTCGTTAATAAACGACCGCCGCAGCCGCGATGCCATTTTGGCTGACGAAGCCATTGAAGATAATGCCGCCGCCAAGCTGAATGCCTATTATGACCTTCGCGAAAAATGTCACTTCAATATCACCGCCTACAACGGCGCGGTGCTGGTCACCGGCGAGACGCCCAAGGAAGAATTCCGCGACCGGATTATCGACATCGTTCGCGTCATCCCCAATGTAAAACTGGTGCACAATAAATTGACCATTGCCAATCCCAGCCCGTTGAATTTCCGCGCCAATGACACGCTGATTACCGGCAGGGTAAAAACCGCGCTGACCCAAATACCGGGGTTCGATGCTGCCTGGGTAAAAGTCGTTACCGAAAAGAGCACGGTTTACCTGATGGGTCTGGTGCATAGAAACGAAGGCGCAGCCGCCATCGACGCGGCCCGACACCAATCCGACGTCAATCAAATCATTACGGTTTTTGAATACCTTGACTAATATCGCCCCCTTACCTGCCGATTTCTTAAACTCGCTGGCTGATATTTTTGCCCGCGAAGACATTTTGACCGCGCCTGAAGACTGCTGGACTTACGGTTACGACAATAGCCGCCGCCATGCGCTGCCTCAAGCCGTGGTTTTTCCGACCACGCATGAACAAGTTGTCGGCGTCGTTAACGCCTGCAACCGGTTCAATGTTGCGCTGACCACCCGGGGACGCGGCACCGGCACAACCGGCGCTACCACGCCGCTTAAAGGCGGACTGGTCGTATCGCTGGAACGCATGAACAAGCTGGTCGAATTTTCCCCCGATAACCGCTACATCATCGTGGAACCGGGCATGACCAACCAGCAGGTGCAGGACATCGCAAAAGAGAGAGGCTTTTTCTGGCCGCCGGATCCTACCAGCGCTGCTTTTTGTAGCGTCGGCGGCAACCTAGCCTATAACTCCGCAGGACCCAGGGCGGTAAAATACGGCACGCCCAGGGAAAATACCTTAGGACTGCGCGCCGTCACCGGTGCAGGCAAGGAAATCCGCGTCGGCGTCCATACCAGCAAAGGCGTGGTCGGCTATGACCTGACCCGGCTGATTCTCGGTTCGGAAGGCACGCTGGCGATTATTACCCAGGCAACGTTAAAACTAACGCCACTGCCGGAAGCCACCAAAACACTCAGGGCCATCTACAACTCGGTGTTTGATGCGGCCAAGGCGGTTTCCGCGATCATGTCGCAGCCGGTGATTCCCTGTGCTCTGGAATTCATCGACGGCAATGCGATCAACATGATCCGGCAGTATTCGGAATCCGACCTGCCCGAACATGCAGGCGCGATGCTGATGATCGAAGTCGATGGACAACTGGAAGGCCTGGATAAGGCCGCTGAGAAAGTGGCCGCTGCGGCCAAAAATGACGGACTGTTGGATATTAGACTGGCTCAGACCGATGCCGAAGTCAAAGCGCTCTGGCAGACCCGGAAAGCGCTGTCTCCCGCGTTGCGCAAGGTGGCGCCGAAGAAAATCAATGAAGATGTGGTGGTGCCGGTTACCGAAATGCCGGCGTTGATAGCGGGGCTGGGCGAGCTGTCAAAAAAATACGACCTGCCCATTATCAACTTCGGTCATGCGGGCAACGGCAATATCCATGTCAATTTATTGCTTGATCCCGATCAGCCCGAACAAGGCAAAAAAGCCCACGCGTGCCTGGATGAAATCTTTTCGTTGGTGTTAGCGCTGAACGGCACATTGTCCGGCGAGCATGGCGTGGGCCTGGAGAAACGGGATTTTGTCGATCGGGAACTGGATGCGAACTCTTTGGAACTGATGCGCAACATCAAGCGCCAATTCGACCCGAACGGCATACTGAATCCCGATAAGATGTTTCCTTTGGTTTAAACTTCACCACAGAGAACACAGAGGACACGAAGAAATAAAACTCTGTGTTCTCCGTGTTCTCTGTGGTGAAATCATCACCCGTACAGTTCGCTACTGCCATCCATATCGCCGGTCTGGCTATACAGCAACGGCCGCCCCTGATTAAGCGTTGCCGCAGCGACCACTGTGCAAACGGCGATTTTATGATCGCCAGCATCGGCATAATGACTCACCTGACAGTCGAAATAAGCCAAGCTTTCGGATAAAACCGGCG
>JBAQYH010000371.1:0-3627 GCA_049299935.1 Methylobacter sp.
CCACCGCAGGAGCCGGTTTGTAGCCAAAGTAATGTCGTCATAAAAATCTCTGTGCACTCCAAACTCGAAGGCGCTAAGGCCGCCGTCTAAACCGGTAAAATATTATTTCCCTCATCGGAGCGATACAGCGCGGGAAGTCATATTGTTACTCTATCTCATTAATTATCGTCAAATTTGCTTGTTGAATTTCATTGTAGCATAAGCCTTGTTTATCCTTAGGCTATTGAGACTGTGAAAGTATTACTCAACGCAGGTTGAAAAATCATTCACCACGAAGGCACGAAGAATACGAAGTTTTCACTGGATTGAGTTTCAGAGTTTCCAGCTTAAATTTAGTTACTAAGGAACGCGCACAAAATAACTTCGGCAACTGGCTCCCTCTCCTGTTGGAGAGGGTTGGGGTGAGGAGAATCAAATGCTCAAGTTATTTTATCCGCGTTCCTAACCATTACGAGACCATGATGTCGCTGGAGTGCAGGCTTCGCCTGCGCTGGCAAGCGAAGCTTGCACTCCATAATTTCAATAGTAAGTGCCTGAATTTGAAAACGCGGTAAAACAATTATTTTTCTTCGTGTCCTCGGCAATTGCTCCTGCATTGCTCTACCTCCTGCATCCATGCAGTCGTTCGTGCCTCCGTGGTGATTCTTTAAATTTGTTTTCTGGAAATCGACACGCTCACAGTCTCTATAACAGGCTATGCCAGAACGGCAATGCAATCAGGCTGATTGCCGTCGTTACTGTGACCGCCATCGCATACAGCGAACTGTCCAGCCGGTAGCGATCGCAAAAAACAATGCCCAACAGCATGCTCGGCATGGACAGATCGAGCACTGCCGCTGACCGGTATTCGCCGGTGATAGGCAAATACCCGACTAAAAATATCGCAAACAACGGCATCAGCGCCATTTTAATCACCATAACGGGGATCACATACGGGATATTACGGACGGTTACCGCTTTCCAGCTTAAGGCCAGCCCTAAAGAAAACAGCATCAACGGCACGACGCCGGCGGATAATTTTTGCAGCACGCCGGAAAGCCAATCCGGGGCGACGAGGCCGTTCATATTCAGCATCACCGCAACGGCCGCCGCCCAGAATGGCGGCGCGTTAAAAAACAACCATAACGGCCTCGGCTTTTCTACGCTCTCTTCGCCGTAGTGCCGCGCGACCATGACGCCGACGGTAAACAGTAACGGCGTGGTTGCAAACAGGTCCATCTGGATGACCACCGACCTGGCCCAATTGCCGAAGGTCTGCTCCAGAACCGGCAAGCCCAGATACGTCACATTCGGAAATGCGGCCGCCAGGATCATCGCGCCCATGCGCCGGTGTTCAAATTTGAACAGTGCGCCAACGACCCACAGGCAAGACATCGCAAAAACAATGCTGCCCACGCCCAGCAAGGTATACTGAAACGAATGCAAACCTATGTCGGCAGTCCATAACACATCCAGAACCATGGCGGGCAGCAGCAAATAATAAACCACCGTGGTCAAAACCTGCCGCGTTTGCTCGGCTGACAAGCCCGCCGGTTTTGCAAATCGCCACCCTGCTCCGCACATCATTATCAGGGTCATTTGTATCAATGTTGAGTTCATAATCGGGGACTTTTGTGACAATAGTGAATTTTAACATTCACCGTTAAAACAAGTTCCGGTAATATATATCGACTTATTATCGGGGGAGCGTTTAAGTGCGTCTATTTTCAAAGTATTGCCGGCTTGGTGTTTTTTTATTAATGGCCGGCCCTTTTGCCGTTGCGGAATCTGATGTTATCTCGCCTAAAGAAGCAGCAACAATGCGCGTCAAAGACAAAGCGGTTATTGTCGATGTGCGTGAAAATGACGACTGGAATGAACACCGTATTCACGGCGCCATTCATATTCCGCTATCCCAATTGAATGACCGGCTACCGGAACTTGAACCGTATAAAAACCGCCTGGTTATCACCCAATGCCAAGCCGGCCTACGTTCCGCACAAGCCCAGCTGATATTAAAATCGGCGGGATTTTCCAAGGTTTACTTAATGAACGGCGGAATACAGGCTTGGCATGAACAAGGCTTGGTGACCGAATAAGCCGTAGCCCTTACGCGAACAACGATGGACTTCGTGCTTTTGCCCATCCTACAGAACTTTTTATATACCTTGTGTCTACTATGCCTCAATCATTTATCTCAACCAAATCCATCCCCGTCCGCGAACGCTTAATCATGGCGCTGGATGTCCCGAGCATTGCCGAGGCGCAGGCCTTGGTCGAAGAACTCGGCGATTCGGTGATCTTTTACAAAGTCGGCATGGAACTGTTCATGTCCGGCGATTATTTCGGTTTTATCGAATGGTTAAAACAGCAAAACAAAAAAATCTTTGTCGACCTGAAGTTTTTCGATGTCCCTGCCACCGTAGGCCGTGCTATTAGAGCGTTGAGCAGCAAGGGCGTCGATCTTGCGACCATTCACGGCAACGACGCGATCATGGAAGCCGCCGCCAAGGAAAAAGGCAACCTTAAAGTGTTGGCCGTAACCGCGCTAACCAGCCTGGACCGTGGCGATCTGGATGACTTGGGCTTTAAGTGCGATGTGCGCGACTTGGTTTTATCCCGCGCCAAACGCGCCCTGCAAATCGGCTGCGACGGCATTGTGTCATCCGGGCTTGAAGTCGCGATGCTGAGGGAGGAGCTGGACCACAAGCTGCTGGTCATCACACCGGGCATCCGGCCCGTCGATAACCGCGAAGAGGACGACCAGAAACGCGTGGTCAGCGTGGAAATGGCTTTCCAGAACGGCGCTGATTATATCGTCGTCGGCCGGCCTATCCGCGATGCGGAAAACCGTAAAGCGATGGCAGAGAAGATTCAGGGACAGATTCTTGCGCAGTTTCAATAGCTTAAAATCAAAAAGAGCGGCCTGCCGGCCCTCTTTACGCCTTTTGCCTTGCGCCTTTTGCCTTGCGCCTTTTTTAATATTGCCCTGCGACTATGGAATTTGATCTCGCTTTCACCACCTCATACCTGGTCGCCTTTACCATGGGTCTGTTCAGCAGCATGCACTGTATCGGCATGTGCGGCTCTATTATCGGGACATTAACCTTAAGCCTCAGCCCGGACATACGGAATCAAAAAAACCGGCTGTTGCCTTTTGTGCTTAATTACAACATCGGACGCATTACCAGCTATACGATAGCCGGGGCATTAGCGGGCGTTATTGAAGCCTTGATCACCCTGCCGATGGGCGAAATCAGCGGGCACAGGCTGCTGCAACTGCTGTCCGCTGGGATCATGACCGGAGCGGGACTTTATATAGCCGGATGGTTCCCCCGCTTTGCCTATATTGAAAAAATCGGCCTGCGTTTCTGGAAAATGATCGAGCCTTTCGGCCGCAAACTGATCCCGGTCAAAAATCGCAGCCAAGCTTTCCTTTTCGGCATGGTCTGGGGATGGCTGCCGTGCGGCTTGGTCTATTCGGCCTTGGCGCTCGCCGCAACCGCAGGCGACATCAAACAAAGCGCGCTGACCATGCTGTTTTTCGGATTAGGAACTTTACCTGCCGTGATGGGAGTCGGTATAATGACCGGCATATTAACAAGGTTATCCAAAATGCAGCGTTTCAAACAAGCTATCGGCCTGTTC
>JBAQYH010000372.1:0-2173 GCA_049299935.1 Methylobacter sp.
GCATCGAAATCCTGCAGATCGTCAATACCTTCGCCTATTCCTATAAAACGGATCGGAATTCCAAACTGTTTGGCCAGCCCGAAAATAACACCGCCTTTTGCGGTGCCATCAAGCTTAGTCAACGCCAAGCCTGTCAGTGCAACGGTTTCATTAAACAGTTTTGCCTGCGACAAGGCATTCTGCCCGGTGCCGGCATCCAATACCAGCAGCACTTCATGGGGCGCCGATTCATCCAGCTTGCTCATAATCCGTTTTACTTTTTTCAACTCGTCCATCAGGTTGGATTTGGTATGCAAGCGTCCGGCCGTATCGGCAATCAGCACATCGATGCCTTTTGCCTGGGCGGATTGAACACCGTCATAAATGACGGATGCCGAATCGGCCCCGGTATGTTGGGCCACCACATGAATGTTATTGCGCTCGCCCCAGGTCTGTAATTGCTCGACAGCCGCCGCCCTGAACGTATCCCCGGCTGCCAGCATGACGCTATGGCCCTGCGCCTGCAAGCGTTTGGCCAACTTACCGATAGTTGTGGTTTTACCCGCACCATTGACGCCGACGACCAGGATAACGAAAGGCTTGTCCTGTTTGGGGATCTGCAAATTCTGGCTGCACGGCTGGAGAATACCCAACAGTTCCTGTTTTAAGGCGGCTGATAACGCCGCACCGTCGTTCAGCTGCTGCCGATCAACACTTTCCGTCAGGCGTTTGATGATTTCCGTGGTTGCCTCAACGCCTATATCAGCCATTAGCAAGCTGGCTTCGATTTCTTCCAGCAAATCCTCGTCAATTTCCTGGCGGCCGAGGGGAATATGCGCCAAAACCCCGCTAAGCCCGGAACGGGTTCGCTTTAACTGTGTTTTAAGGCGTAAGTACAGCGACTCGGGTTCCGTTACTGGATAAGCTTCTTCTGCGGGTGCAGGAACAGCGACGGCTTCCGGCTGCGGTGCAAGCTCTACGGCGGGCTGTATCTCTTCGGCATAAGCATGCCGGCTGTAAAAACTGATCGCAATCAACGGCAACATCAATAATGCTGCAAAAGCATTATGGGCAACTGCCGCCCATAAAGGCGCGCCAAACTTAATGCCGATAATACCTGAACCGATCTGCATCAACAGCAACGCACTCAGCCATAAACCGGCTCTTCTTACCGGTTTTGAATGATGCACCGATGTTGCGTTCAGCATCAGCAAAGTGAGCACGACAAAACTCACCAGCGCACCGACCCGATGCAGCCAGTTTGCGGCAACCTGCGCATCGAATGCGATGACGCCGGTATAGGCCGTACTTAATCCGCTAAATAAATTCAGCGCCGTTTGATAATCGGCTTTAGGCCACCATGAACCGTTGCACTGAGGAAAGCCCGAACAGGCTAAAGCGGCATAGTTGGCGCTGACCCAGCCGCCCAAAACAATCTCTAAAAACAACACAGCCATTGCTATTCGGGCAAACACGGTCAAACCAATCCTGCTTGCAGTTAATGGCTTAATTTTCGGATTAACGCGCAGATAAAGCCAGAACAGCAGCCAAAAAGTCAGCATGCCCAGCAATAAATGCCCCGTTACAACAATAGGCATAACGTGCAATTTTACGGTCCACATTCCCAAAGCCGCCTGCAATCCGACCAAGAGCACCAAGCCCCATGCAGCCGTGATGACCGACAGGCGGTTGTGTTGTCCGCGCCACGAAAGCAGCGCCAGCAACAAGATAGCCACACCTAAGGTTGCGGCCAGATAACGATGCCCCATTTCCTTCCAGGCTTTTGCAATATCGGGCATTTGCCCCGGAAAGGCTTCCGCCGCCTTCGCCATAAAATCGGCATGAGCGCTGACAATGGCCTGCCCATAGCAGCCAGGCCAATCAGGACAGCCCAGCCCTGCCCCGGACAACCGTACGTACGAGCCTACTGCGACAACGATTAAAGCTAGAACCGCGCTGAAGAGAGTTATTTTTCTAAACATATTATTTTCCACTATCCGATTTGTGAGATTCGCAAAAGATGCATCAGATCGCTTTTTACGTCGTAAGGATTGAAACCCGGCTCATACCGCATCATCAAATTACCCAGCGGGTCCATTAACAACAGCATCCCGTCTGGAATATCGCCTTGCCTGATTGCAGCAATTTTCTTGGCAACGGCGTCATTGGGCTTAACTCTTAATAAGGTCTGGTC
>JBAQYH010000373.1:0-3042 GCA_049299935.1 Methylobacter sp.
GCCAATGACCCAACGCACCGCGCGGCGCTTCGGTAAAGCCGACGCCTTTGACGCTGCTCGGCCAGGTTTCCGGGTCCCACTTGGCGACGTTCGCCGTCGCCAAGTCGCCGGACTTGATATTAGCGACCATCTTGTCCATGAAGTAGCGCATCTTGCCTGCCGCCCATTGCGCTTCCAGACCGCGAGCAGCCGTCCTGCCCAAGGTCGAGAACAATGCAGTAACCGGAACATCCAGCGTCTTCAACACGAAATTGATTTGCTCGGTAATCTCTTTGTTGCCCTGCGCATAGCCGATCACATAGCGCGCCAGCGGGCCGACTTCCATCGCATGGCCGCGCCAGCGCGGGGCCTTGATCCAGGAATATTTTGCCGCTTCGTCCAGCTCCTTGATATGCGTACGGTCGCCTTTGGTGTTCGGCCCCAGCTTGTAGTTGGGTTCGGTAACGCCGTCCCAAGGATGCAGGCCCAGCGATTCGTCCGGGTATTTGTACCAGGAGTGCGGAATGAATTCCTTGATTTGCTCGGGATCGGTCAAATCGACTTCATGAACTTTGCTCAAATCGCCGTTGATGATCGCGCCGCGCGGCATCAGCAGGTTAGACGCCGAATAATCGTTCGCGTTATCGGGGATGTCGCCGTAAGACAACAGGCTTTGCCCGGAAATGCCGCCGCCGTACATCCAGCCTTTGTAGAACCCGGCGATAGCCAGCAAGTCGGGGATGTAAACCTGGTCGATAAAATCAATCGTGCGGTCGATAATCGACGACACCAGATTCAGCCGTTCCATGTTGATCGCACCGTTAGCGCCAACGCCGTCGATATTGATCGCACACGGTACGCCGCCGACCAGCCAGTTCGGATGCGGGTCTTTGCCGCCGAAAATAGTGCGGATTTTCATGATGTCTTTTTGAAAATCGAGTGCTTCCAGGTAATGCGTCACCGCCATCAGATCGGCTTCCGGCGGCAATAAATAAGCCGGATTAGTCCAATAGCCGTTCTTGAACGGGCCTAACTGCCCGGATTCGACAAACTTCTTTAAACGGTTTTGGGTGTCGCGAAAATAGCCGGGCGAGGATTTGGGGTTATGCGGCGAAATCGATTGTTGCAACGCCGAGGTCGCAACCGGATCGGCTTTCAGCGCATTGACCGGATTGACCCAGTCCAGCGCATGCAGATGATAAAAATGCACCAAGTGATCCTGCGTCTGCAAGCTGAGCTGCATCAGGTTACGGATCGAATTGGCGTTTTCAGGAATCTTGATTTTTAGCGCATCCTCGACCGCGCGCACCGAGGTCAACGCATGGGTGCCGGTGCAGACGCCGCAAATGCGCTGTACGAAAGCCCAGGCATCGCGCGGGTCGCGGCCTTTTAGAATCACTTCCAGGCCGCGCCACATGGTGCCGCTGGAAATTGCGTTGCGGATGATATTTTCTTCGTCGATGTTGACTTCGCAACGCATGTGGCCTTCGATACGGGTGACCGGGTCGACGATGACGCGGCGGCCGGCGTCGTTCAGGTTAAAGCCGTTGGGGGTATGGGTGACTGTCATTGTTGATCTGCTCCTGTTTGATTAGCGCCGGTTTTTTTGGAACGATTCAGCGCAGTCAATCCGGCATGCGCGGCAATGCCGACGCCGACGACGGCTGCCGCGGTACCGCCGACCGCGTCGGCGTTGGCTTCGATACTAAAATCGTTAATATCGCTCAGGCGTTCGTAAAAGCCGCCTTTATCCCAGAAACCGTCCTCGGAACAGCCGATACAGCCGTGACCGGCCTGGATCGGGAACGATACGCCTTCATTCCAACGCACCGTCGAGCAAGCGTTATACGTGGTCGGGCCTTTGCAGCCCATTTTGTACAGACAATGTCCTTGCCGTGCGGCTTCATCGTCCCAATGTTCGACGAATTGCCCTGCATCGAAATGCGGACGCCGGTAGCATTTATCGTGGATGCGCTGGCTGTAAAACATCTGCGGACGGCCTTGGCGATCCAGGGTCGGCAGTTTTTCGAAAGTCAGCAGATAAGCCACCACCGCAGTCATCACTTCCGCAATCGGCGGGCAGCCGGGCACTTTGATGATCGGCTTGTCGGCTAGGCCGGGGATTTTATGCGTCGGCGTCGCGCGGGTCGGATTCGGCTTGGCGGCCTGTACGCAACCCCAGGATGCGCAAGAACCCCAGGAAATAATCGCCTTGCAGCTTTCGGCGGCGTATTTGAGCTGCTCGACAAACGGCTTGCCGCCGATGATGCAATACATGCCGTCTTCAGCCAGCGGCGCATTGCCTTCCACGGCCAGGATGTAATTGCCTTTGTATTTTTCGACGATTTCATCGACGATGGCTTCGGCATTGTGGCCGGCAGCGGCCATGATGGTGTCGTCGTAATCCAGCGACAGCATCGACAAAATCACATCCTTGGCTAAAGGATGGCCGGAGCGGATGAACGATTCCGAGCAACAGGTACATTCCAGGCCATGAAGCCACAGCACCGGAATGCGCGGCTTGGTCTCCATCGCATGAGCGATTTTGGGAGCGAAAGCGGGGGAAAGCCCTAACGAGGCAGCGGTCAGGCTGCAAAACTTCAGAAAACTGCGGCGGGTGATGCCTTGCCTGCGCATGACATCGTAAAAGGTTTCATTCATTCAGGAACTCCTGGCGTTATGGTGACTTGAAGAATGCTCGTCCTACAGGCAATCTTCAGTACCGCGTTTCCAAAACACAGAGTCTTGCCAACGGCCGCTTTATCAGCTTGGAAGCGCTTATTGTTATTATGCTTAAATCTAACGCAGTGATCGGTAGCCCTCTAACCGCCGCTGCTCCGCATAGCTGGAGCAACATCTATGCCGGATTAGCGTCAGCCAATAAACCTTTGTAATTGCGGGGGAAATGATCGGAAAAATGAGGCGGGAAAAAATCAACGCATGTTGGCTATGCAACAAATGCAACAAAAAGAACAGGCTGTTGCTGGAAAGCTTACATTCCCAGCTCTCGTTCCCACGCGCGGCGCTCATCGTTATACACAAGTGTCTGCGGTAGACCGTCAT
>JBAQYH010000374.1:0-2604 GCA_049299935.1 Methylobacter sp.
CGTATACTTTGTTCCAGCTGGTAGTTGGATAAGTTTCAAATTGAATGCCTAAGCGTTTGCTCAGGGTGTTCATGACTTCGATCGCAATACCTTCAAGCTGCCCCGAGTCATTGATGAAGCTGTAAGGCGGCAATGAACCGTCAAAAGCGATCCTGATCTGCTTATGATTCGCTAACCACTCGCGTTCTTTGACTGTCAGCTGCACTACGGGATCAGGTTTATTCCCGGTCGAAGCTCTGTCGCCAAAATTATCCGCTGCCGCAACATTGGACAGGAAAATGAAAATAAACAGGGGAATTAAATAATGCATTGCTTGGGCCGAGTTAGTTTTCAATATAGGAAACAAGACGGGAGGCACGTATTTTATGGTTTTCTTCGTCTTGATTTAATATGCGCATTGAGCGCTCTGTTATACAGATACTGGCTAAGCCAATATAAGCATAGTCTATTTTTATGCAGCTTGCGTGCCATAAATGAAAGCCGCGAGTTTTTATGCTTGACAGGGCAATGTAATCCTATAAAATACGCGGCTCGAATTACGGAGCGGTAGTTCAGTTGGTTAGAATACCGGCCTGTCACGCCGGTGGTCGCGGGTTCGAGCCCCGTCCGCTCCGCCATCTCCCGGCAGTAATTTGCCTGTCGATCAAGACAACCCGCTGTTAAATTTTTCCATTAATCGCGCATGATGAACCGTCTGCGTCAGGCTGATTATTGCGGGCATCTGCAAACCTACCGTTTTTTTAGAATCCTCCCATCCGTAATGCTGTAAAATCGCTCTTTTTTTATCCCGCTTTCAGATGACCATCAGGCTACCCGTACCGCGTATCGCATTAACTCCCGGAGAACCCGCAGGCATAGGCCCTGATCTTTGCATTCAGCTTGCACAACAGGATTTACCCTGCGAAATCATTGCCATAGCCAGTCCGCAATTATTGGAAGAACGCGCCAGGCAATTAGGTTTGCCGTTACAGCTAAAAGAGTTTGACGGCACTCTGCCGGCCAGCGCCCAGAGTGCCGGTTTTTTGACGGTATTGCCGGTGGAACTGGCTGAACCGGTCCACTGCGGACAGTTGAATCCGGCCAATAGCCGCTATGTGCTGAAAACCATCACCAAAGCGACCAAAGGCTGCATGGACGTGGTTTTCGATGCGATGGTCACCGGCCCTGTCCACAAGGGCATTATCAACGATGCAGGCTTGTCTTTTAGCGGCCATACCGAATTTATTGCGGGCATTACCGGCGGACATCCGGTGATGATGCTGGCAACGCCGGGCTTGCGGGTGGCGTTGGTGACGACGCATCTGCCGCTGTCGGAAGTCAGCCAGGCCATCACCCATACCCGGCTGCGGACGGTGATTCGGATACTGGATCACGAGTTGCGTTCGCGCTTTGGCATAGCCCACCCGAAAATACTGGTGTGCGGGCTTAATCCTCATGCCGGGGAAAACGGCCATATGGGCAGGGAAGAAATCGACATTATTGAGCCGGTGCTCGATACCTTCCGCAAGCAGGGCTTGAACCTGCACGGGCCGCTGCCGGCTGATACGCTGTTTACCGACAAATATTTGGCGACAGCGGACGCGGTCTTGGCGATGTATCACGACCAGGGCTTGCCGGTGCTTAAGCATATGGGCTTTGGGCAGGCCGTCAATATTACGCTGGGACTGCCGGTTATCCGCACGTCGGTTGATCACGGCACGGCTCTGGATCTTGCCGGCAGCGGCAAGGCCGATTTAGGCAGCCTGCAATTCGCACTGCAAACCGCATTAACCATAGCTACACAATAAAATGACACATACCCCGCGCAAGCGCTTCGGTCAGAACTTTCTCCATGACCACACGATTATTTACAATATTATTTCCAGCATCCAGGCCAGGCCGGGGCAGCACTGGGTTGAGATAGGGCCGGGGCAGGGCGCATTAACCGAGCCTTTGCTGAACGAAAAGGTGCGCCTGGACGTGGTTGAGCTTGACCGGGATCTGGTGGTATTGCTTAAGCAGAAATTCAAGCAATACCCGAACCTGCAAATTCACAGCGCCGATGCGTTACGATTTGATTTCTCGTCGCTGGCTGACAAGGACGGCAAACTGCGCATCATCGGCAATCTTCCGTACAACATTTCAACGCCGTTGATGTTCCACCTGCTGGATAACGCCTATTGCATTGAAGACATGCATTTCATGCTGCAAAAGGAAGTGGTTGACCGGATTTGCGCGGTTCCGGGCAGCAAGAAATACGGCAGGCTCAGCGTCATGATGCAATATTATTGCTTGCCTGAGCTGTTATTTGAGGTGCCGCCGGAAAGCTTCGACCCGATTCCCCAGGTGACGTCGGCCATTGTAAGATTGGTGCCGCATCGTCAGCCGCCTGTTGCGGTTAATGATGTAGCCAAGCTCAATCGGGTGGTCACCCAGGCGTTCTCGCAGCGGCGGAAGACGCTGCGTAATTCGCTGAAAAAACTGATTGCCGAGGAAGACATTGTCGCTTTGGGCATAGACCCGACATTGAGGGCTGAAAGCATATCGCTGGCTGAGTTTGCGAGCTTAAGCAATCTGTTGGATGACATGTAGGGCGCGCCGTGCGCGCCTTCTTGTCTCCTAAGG
>JBAQYH010000375.1:0-5245 GCA_049299935.1 Methylobacter sp.
GGCATTTCTGGCAGGTCTTGGGGCGATGTTTTTCGCTATCCCGGCTTTATCGCTGGCGGTATCGGCCATGTTTATTCTGCTGATGTCCGGCATGATTTTATTCCAGACCAGTGAAATCATTCACGGCGGAGAAACCAACTACATCCTGGCGACTGTGTCTTTATACGTTTCCATCTACAACCTGTTCTTGAGCTTGTTGCAGTTGCTGGGCGTATTCAGCGGCGATGACTAAAATCTTTTAGATACTCTCCGCAATAAAAAAGCCCGGCTTATCCAGTAAGCCGGGCTTTTTTATTGCGCTGCCCTTAGCGGCTACGTTTTGGACCCATGTAATCGAATCAATAAAGCGGCCTCGTCATGGCTTAATCCCGAACTTCGCATTAATTCATCGATACTGGCCCCGCTTCTGACTTTTCGGATGTCTACGCTATAGGCATGATCCGACTGGTCATTTTGCTCGACGTCGGCAAGCTTTGCCGCCAGATCGTTGATATGGCCGTCGGTAACGTCTATCCAATTGTCCACTGTGGATATCCGGCTATCTACCGTCAAGGCGGCGGAACACAGGCCGGCAATATCATTGCTGTTACCGTGAACAATATCGGTAAGAGCCTGGTAATCTTGCTTAAGTTTCAGCTGCGCACGCACCAGCCAAAAAAGCACGACCAGCATGATAACAATTACCACGCCCTCAATGACAAGAGCGGCTATCAAAGGGTTATTCATCAAACAATTTCATCAATATGTTGTACGGGTTCAGCATTTTGTTCATCCACTTGTTGTTTGTTTCTACGCGGCTGTTTCTGCTGGCGCTGATCATCCCTTTCAATTTTCTTGGGCTTTACGACTGGAAAAGAGAGTGATACGGGTTGTATTTCTAACATACCGGCCTCCGACTGTCTTAGCGCGATTAGTAATCTAATATTAGCTTTTATTTGATAGTTAACCAAATCAACATCATGGCTGACCCAAAGGGGGCGCTGTCGGGGCCAGGTTTAATAACTTGGCGCGTTCTTCATCGTTAGCGCCATACCGGGCAAACGCCTGCGACATTAAAACCAGAACCACCCGCCTGTTCTTAAACCGCCCCGCCTCTATCTTGTTATCGCCAATTGGGTGAAATTCTCCATAGCCAATTGCCGACAAACGAGGGGGATTAATGCCGTCCTTAACAAACTCGTGCACGACGCTGGTCGCCCGGGCGGATGACAAATCCCAGTTCGACCTGAATTTTACGTTATCGATAGGCACATTGTCGGTATGCCCTTCAATATTAATCATATTCGGCAATGGATCAATCACTTCGACAATTTTTTTCAGCACCGGTATCGCTTTTTTGGATAATTCCGCTTCGCCGCTTAAGAATAGCATTTCGCTGTTCATTTCCAGCTCTATCCAATAATCGTTTTTCTTGACGGCAACCAGCTTATCATCGATAAAGGGCGCTAAAACCTGTTCGAATTGATCAGATACCTGGCTCAACCGCCTTCTTTCTTTTAATATTTCTTCACTCAGTTCCCGTTTTTTTTCGTCTTCCACCGTCGTGGGATTTTCCAAGGGAATGGGTTGTATCGTCGTCGGCAAAACGCCAATCTGGATGGGGTCGACTACATTGCCCTGTTGTTCTTTATTTGAAAAGGCCTCGCCTAATGAATCGGACAGCGTCTTGTACTTCCCTTCATTGACCGAAGAGATGGAATACATGACCACAAAAAATGCAAATAACAAGGTGATAAAATCGGCATAAGACACCATCCAGCGATCATGATTATTGGTGTTGACTATGCGTCTTTTCCTGCGCCTCTCCATAGCCTAGTCTTTATCCGCGTCATGCAGGTAACCGCCCAATCTCAGCTTGATGTTTCTTGGGTTTTCGCCCTCTGCAATAGCGATAATGCCTTCGATCAGCATTTCCCTGGCTTGAGTCAATGCCAGCACATGGATTTTTAATTTATTGGCAACCGGTAAAAAAATCAGGTTGGCGGAACCCACGCCATAGATGGTCGCGACAAAAGCAGTCGCTATGCCCTGGCCTAAAAGCCCAGGGTTGGTCAGGTTCTGCATCACATGGATCAAGCCCATCACCGCGCCAATAATGCCGATGGTCGGCGCATATCCGCCCATCGCCTCGTACAAGCCTGCGGCCTGTAGCCCCATGTTTTCCTTGGCATACATATCCATATCCAATATGTCGCGTATGGCATCGGGATTATTTCCATCAGCTAACAACTGTAAGCCCTTTTTGATAAACGGATCTTTTTCATTGGGCAGCGTATTTTCAAGGCCCAACAAACCCTCTTTCCGCGCCAGATAACTCCAGTAGATGACCTTGTCGATTTGCGCCGAAAGATTTATTTCTTTGGGCTTTACCACCCACGAAAGCATTTTCATGCTTCTGACAAAAATGGCGGGAGGGAACTGCAACAGCGTTGCTCCGACTGTACCGCCAAACACAATAACAAGTGCGGGCACATTGACCAACGAACTGATGTCGCCGCCATCCAGTACAATGCCCAACAGGATCGCACCGACGCCGACACAAACACCTAAGATACTTAAAATGTCCATTGTTCAGTTGCCGATTGACGCCTGAAAACGATCAATCGTTGGTCCATTCGGATAGTCTTGAACGCAATCTCAACACAGCCTGACTGCAAATTTGGCTGACTCTGGATTCGCTGATATTTAAAATTTCGCCGATTTCGCGCAAGTTAAGCTCTTCATCATAATAGAGCGATACAACGAGGCGCTCGCGTTCGGGCAAGCCCATGATGGCTTTTGCCAATGCCTGTTGAAAACTTTCACGGCTTAAGCCGTCCGCCAGCCCTTCTTCCTGGTCCAGGGCTTCATCAAGATAATGATCGCCATCTTCCGCCAATTCTTCGACACTGAACACGCGGCAGCTGCTTGAATCCTGGAGAATGTGGTTGTATTCGTCGATGGCTATGCCTAAATGCTTAGCCACATCGACGTCTCTTGCCTCGCAGCCGGTTCTGTTTTCAATCGTCCGTATCGCGTCGCTGACCATACGCGATTTTTTATGCACGGAACGAGGCGTCCAGTCGCTACGCCTGACCTCGTCCAGCATAGCGCCCCGGATACGAATACCGGCATAGGTATCGAAACTGGCTCCCTGCGAGGCATCGTAATTCTTGATGGCTTCCAGCAAGCCGAGCATTCCTGCCTGAATCAAATCATCGACTTGAACGGAATCAGGCAGTCTGCTCAATAAGTGGTAGGCAATGCGCTTAACTAACGGTGCATGCTGCATGACACGCTCATCGGTGCCTCCAGCCTGTACCGCTGTGTACATTGCCACTCCGCTCATGCAACATCCTTTTGGGAACCGTACTGAATCATTCTTTCAATAAAAAACTCAATATACCCGCCCGCTTGGGATTTCTGCGGCCAACTGTCAATTCTTGCCGCTATCGTTTTCAGCGCAAGAGACGCCTTGCTTCTGGGAAAGCCCATCACGACCGGCATCTGTTTTTGAACCGATTTGCGCAAATATTCGTCATAAGGCACCGCACCTGCAAACTTCAAGGTAACATCCAGATAACGATCGGTTACTTTACTTAGTTTCTGGAATAGCGCATGGCCTTGCTGAACGCTTTGCACCATATTGGTTATCACATGAAATCTGGACAAGCCGTAATCCCTGTTAAGCAACTTAATAAAGGCATACGCATCGGTTAACGAGGTCGGTTCATCGCAAACCACGACGATAATTTCCTGGCAGGCGCGGGCAAAATTGACCACGCTTGCCGATATGCCGGCCGCGGTATCGACAATCAATACATCGATATCCTGATCAATCTCGCTAAACGCATGAATCACCGAGGCCTGCTCCATCGCGGTGAGCTCGGACATCTTCTGAATGCCGGATGCGCCGGGAATCACTCTCAAACCTGACGGCCCCTCCATCATGATTTCATCCAAGGTTTTCTCGCCTGACAGCACATGAGAAAGGTTGAACTTAGGGTATACGCCTAACAAAATATCGACATTAGCCAATCCCATGTCGGCATCCATTAACACGACCTTCTGCCCCATTTGCGACAGGGCTATGCCGACATTAACCGACAAGTTGGTTTTGCCTACGCCGCCCTTGCCGCTGGTGACGGCGATAACTCGAACAGGTTTAATTGTATTCATTTTTCTTATCCCGGCTGCTTGGTCAGATTGCTTATGCATAGCCTTGCGCCACCCAAGCTTCGTTATTTACGTCGTTATAATCACTTTCCACATCCAACTCGGCCACACATTGCGCGATTAAAGTCCGGGCACAAGGATTGTGCATATCTTCAGGCACTTGCTGACCGTCCGCAATGAAAGACAGCGGCAGGTTGTGCTCTATGATTGAAGAAATTGCCGAACCGATCGTTGCCGCTTCGTCAAGTTTAGTCAAAATACTGGCTTGCGGTTCAAAAACCTGGAAGGCTTTGATAATTTCATTCATGGCCTTGTATTCAGTCGCAGCCGACATCACCAGATAGGATTTAATGGCTTGTCCGCTTTGTTGCAGGGTATTAATCTGCTCGACCAGCTTCATGTCTCGTTGGCTCATACCGGCAGTATCAATCAAAATGAGGCGTTTGTCAGCAAAACCATTAATAAGATTGCACAATTCGGCAGCGCTGGAGGCCACCCTAACCGGAATGCCCAGTATCCGGCCATAAGTATTCAGCTGCTCATGCGCGCCGATACGGTAATTATCTGTGGTAATCAAGGCAACCTGTCTCGGCCCGTGCTTTAAAATGAATTTGGCGGCCAGTTTGGCAATCGTCGTGGTTTTTCCTACGCCGGTCGGCCCTACTAAAGCGGCAATGCCGCCATGCTGCAACAAATCATCGTCAGCTACAGGCAACACTTTAGCCAGCAGTTCTTGAGCCTGGTTAAAAACTAACTCAGGGTCGGTATGATTAGCAAAGCGATTGGCAATTTTAACGCTCAGTTTCCTTGAAATACTCATGCCGGCTAAACGTTGCAGCAAATCAGCCCTGACCGGATTGGTTTGAGACGCTGCCGCCCAACTCACATTGGACAATTTGGAGTCCATCGCAGACCTTAAGGATTTAAGCTCCTTGCTCATTTCCAGTAATAAATTATCTGCCAGACTGCTCTGTTTTTCTGCGGCGTTAACCGCATGGACAGGCCTTTCTTTTGCAACAGGGGCCACCGGACTCGTAGCGGGCCTTGCCGAACCACCCGTGGTGAGCCTTGCCGAACCATTGGCCGGTTT
>JBAQYH010000376.1:0-7160 GCA_049299935.1 Methylobacter sp.
GCGCTCCTCGCTTTTATCGAGGGTCAGCAGAAGGGGCTCCTGCCCCTCTGCTGACGCGCGGCATCCCTGCCGCGCCCCTAACGGGCTGATCTCGATAAAAGCTCCGGTGCTCGGCGCGGCAAACGGGGGAAATACCATTCATGCGTAACATCAGCTAGTAATTTACCGTCATGCCGACATTGAACGAACGCCCCATGCCGGGTACCGCCGTTCCCGGAACGCTTCTTTCCCCTATATAAGTACCGCCTAGAGGAAGGGCGTAATTCTTATCAAGGAGATTATCTATGCCGCCGTCGATCCGCAAATGCTTCCAGGTATAACTGCTGCGCAGATTGAGCAGCGCATACCCTGCGGTTTTTGGCTCCAAACGGACGGTTTGTACGTCTGTTTTAGAGTCGACTATTTGCGTTTCGATGGTGTTGGACCAGCCGCCGCGTTTATGTTCGAGCGCTACCGTCGCATTGAACGGCATTTGCTGATACAGGTTGCCGCCGGTGTCGTTGTTTTGCCCCCTGACATAATTTAAAACGGCTTTACCGGTCACGCTGCCGTATTTGGCAGTTTCCATCAATAACTTAGATCCGGAAACATCGACGCCGAAAAGGTGTGCATCGTAATTATCCAGTTGCAGTAAATTAAATCCACTGCCGGTCGGACTAGGGCAACGTACTCCATTGGCTGTCTGGCAGAGTCCCGCGTCAATATAATTAGCGACATGGGTATAAAAGGGTGTAATTTTAGTTTCCCAATTTTCCTGCTTGGCGTCATGCCAATTGGCTGTCGCGCTGACGGTGTGCGCGACTTCCGGCTTAAGATTAATATTGCCGACATAACCGTTGGCATCGCCGACCCAGTTATTCATAAACATGGCCATAGGCATGGTGCCCATCATCCCCATGTCGATTCCGCGGGACCAGGCAAAACGCTCGTAAAGATTAGGCGAGCGGGTTTTTCTGGCCGCGCCCAGCTCATAAGTCTGCATGTCGTTGAAGGTATAACGCGCCAATGCGGTCCAATCGACGTTGATGTCGGTCTGTTTTTTATTTTGGCTGTTAACAATCCTCGCTTCCGGCGTGATTGTGCCGTAGTCCATCACATTACCCGCATTCATTTCCACAGCACCGACACGAACGCCGAGCTGGGTCAGCCATTGCCGGTTCCAGCGCCCTTCCCATTCGGTGAAAAGATCGACCCGGTCGCGCTTTCCCCCATTGATATTCCAGAACGGCCCCGGCCCTTGCATCATCTGCATAGGATTGGATCCGACCGGATCCCACCAATCGTCCAACCGATAACGCTGGTACTCGCTGCCCACCGTCAACACATGCTTGTCGGTAACGTCGATATTGGCTTTTACCGACAGGCCTTGGTTAACGCCATAGGTATCCATCGGCATGTTGCCGGGGGATTTATCCTTCAGGAAGTTCATTTTGTGCCTGGCATCCTCGTGATAGGCGCGGGTTTCAATGTTACCCCACTGGAACTGGCTCTTGGTGAAGACATTGGCGAACCAGCTGTCATCGCCGGTCATGTCCATCCGCACGTTGGGGAAGGCTTGATAAGGGATGTTTTGCTGGCCGACCTTGATCACGGCAAGATGGTCGTCGTTGCGTAAGGCCAGCGACAGCGATTGATTCTCCGATTTATAGGCCGAAGAAGCCACAACATCCTTACCGTTTTTTGTATTTCGGGTAGTGAAATCTCCACCCGCCTTGTAATTCCGGGACTGGACCGTTGAACCTGTGTACTTAAGCTCGGCATGTTCGTTCGCTATCGAGGTGGTAATATTGCCTCCTCGGGCATCGCCGTTAGTACGGTAAAAGGTCGAGGCCTGAGCTTTTATCAACGGAGCCTTGCCCTCCTCGGCAAATTCGGGATCGGCGGAGTTAACGCGAATCGTGCCGCCGATACTGTCGCCGCCCATGCTGACCGGGGTGATGCCGGCAAGCACCTGGGCGCTCAACACGCTGGAAGGGACAACATAAGACAGCGCAGGATTCATGTGATTGGCGCAAGCCGAAATCAGATTCATGCCGTCAACCTGAACCCGCAAACGGTCGTCCGCCATGCCGTGGATAATGGGGCGGCTGGAAATGCCGCCGCCGCCGGAAAAACTTACGCCGGGAGTATCTTTAAGCATCTGGGCGGTATCGCTGGTGGCGGTTCTGGCGAGGGCTATTTTGGAATGATCGAGATAAGCGCCGAACGGCTGATCGATATTGGACCTTTGAGCCTTGATGGTCAGCATATCCAAAATCAGGGGTTCCTCAGTCTCCTTTACACTCTCTTTTTTCTGGACAGATTTGGCTGTCGTCACCGGTTCTGCGGCAATTCCGCTACCTAAATAACTGACCCCCAACAATAGTGCGTATTTTTTCATCATTATCTCTATTTTGCAGTTGTAATGTTTCATGAGTAATTCATGATTTGTTAATACTGCACATTGCATGCCAAGCTATAGAAGCCTTGTCAGCCCTGCCTTACAAACTATCACTCGGGAAGTGTTTTAATAAAAGTGCGCCATATGCCGCACTCCAATGCGTTAAATGACATAGTTGGCAATGTCCTGTCCGCGTAATCAGCGGCAGACCGGCTGGTCCGCGGCAAGAACTAACAAAAGCGTTTTAAAATCGGTTAAAATAATAAATTCTGACAATAATCCTGCAATGGGTTGATAGCTTTCATGCATACAAAATATATTACTGATGACCTCCGAATTTGCGCGACGAAAGAAGTCATTGCACCGGTTCAGGTTCATACTGAAATGCCGATTACCGAGACTGCGGCGCAAACGACTGCACTGGCCAGGCTGGACATCCACAAAGTGCTGGCAGGACAGGATGATCGGCTGGTTGTGGTCGTGGGGCCCTGCTCCATTCATGATCCGGTCGCTGCGCTTGACTACGCCCAGCGTTTGAAAGCGATTAAAGACGAGTTAATTGAAGACCTCGTCATCGTGATGCGGGTCTATTTTGAGAAACCGCGTACGACGGTAGGCTGGAAAGGCCTGATTAACGACCCCGACCTGGATTCCAGTTTTAATATCAACAAAGGCCTGCGCATCGCCAGACGCTTGTTGCTGGATGTGAATGAAGCGGGCGTTCCGGCCGCAACCGAATACCTGGACTTGATCACGCCGCAATATATTTCCGACTTGATCGCCTGGGGCGCAATCGGCGCCAGAACCACCGAAAGCCAGGGGCACCGTGAATTGGCGTCAGGTGTGTCCTGCCCTATCGGCTTTAAAAACTCCACCGACGGCACGATCAAAATCGCCATCGATGCGATAGGCGCGGCGATGAGTCCGCACCACTTTATCTCGCTGAATAAAGCCGGTCATTCGGCTATTTTCTCAACCACCGGCAATGAAGACGTGCATATCATTTTAAGAGGCGGCAATGACCGCCCTAATTATGATGCGGTCAGCGTGGAGCAGGTCGCCGAAGGCTTGGTCAATGCCGAGCTAAAGCCGAACATCATGATCGACTTCAGCCATGCCAACAGCTTGAAACAATGCCAGCGGCAATTGATCGTCGGCGATGATGTCTCCCAGCAAATCGCGGGCGGCGACCACCGGATCATGGGCGTGATGATCGAGAGCCATCTGAAGGCGGGCAATCAAAAAGTTGTCGAAGGACAGCCGCTGGTCTACGGCCAAAGCATTACCGATGCCTGCTTGTCCTGGGACGATACCGTCCCGTTGTTAAAAGAGCTGGCGCAAGCGGTACAAAAACGCAGAACCGTGGACACCAGCCGGAGTTTAAGCAGATGATAGTTTACGTGAACGGCGAAACCCGCGACTGCCCTGAAAACAGCAAGGTTGCCGATGTGGTTAGCGATTTGGGCTTAACCGGAAAAAAGATTGCGATTGAATTGAACAAGGAAATTTTGCCGTTCCAGCAATACGATACCCAGCTGTTGCAGGCCGGTGATCGCCTGGAGATTGTCCATGCGATTGGCGGCGGACAGGATGATTCTTTCATGCTCGCCGGGGTCAAGTATCATTCAAGATTGCTGGTCGGTACCGGAAAATATAAGGACCTGGAAGAAACCCGATTAGCCATTGAAGCCAGCGGCGCGCAAATTGTGACGGTCGCGATACGCCGTACCAATATCGGCCAGAATCCCGGCGAGCCTAATTTGCTGGACGTCATTTCGCCGGATAAATACACCATACTGCCCAATACCGCCGGCTGTTATAGCGCCGAAGACGCGGTAAGAACCTGCCGTTTGGGCCGGGAACTGCTCGGCGGTCACAAGCTGGTCAAGCTGGAAGTGCTGGCCGATCAAATTACCTTGTTCCCCGATGTCGCGGAAACTTATATCGCCGCTGAGCTGCTGGTCAAAGACGGCTTTGATGTGATGGTGTACACCAATGACGACCCGATTGCGGCCAAACGGCTGGAAGAGATCGGCTGCGTGGCGGTCATGCCGCTGGCCGCGCCGATCGGTTCGGGTTTGGGCATCCGTAATCCCTACAATATTTTGACCATCGTCGAAAATGCCAAGGTGCCCATTTTGGTCGATGCGGGCGTCGGCACGGCGTCCGATGCTGCCATTGCGATGGAGCTGGGTTGCGATGGGGTATTGATGAATACCGCGATTGCCGCCGCTAAGAACCCGATACTGATGGCTTCGGCCATGCGCAAAGGCATCGAAGCCGGCAGGGAAGCGTTTTTGGCAGGACGCATGCCGCGTAAGCGTTTTGCCTCAGCGTCATCGCCGATAGACGGCTTGTTTTTTTAATTTTGCCGAGATGCCCGTGCGGGCGTCTTTTTATTCTAAAAACCTACATTTGTCCACGAAAGACACGAAAAGCACGAAAACCAAAAGCATCGTAGCAGAGTAATGCAAGAGCAATTACCGAGGCACCTCTAATTCTGCTTTGTCCGATTATCAAAAAATACAGCTAAGCAGACTAAAATCCCGTTCGCCCTGAGCCTGTCGAAGGCTGAACGGGATTTTAGTCTGCTCCCTGCATATAATCTGACAAAATAAAATTAAGCGACACATAATAAATCAGTATGTTGCATTGGTTTAGCAATCCGCCATTGGGGCGACGTTCCATAGCTAGGCATCTCTTTGGAAGTTTTCGTGCTTTTCGTGTCTTTCGTGGACAAAATGATTTTTCTAAGCTTATGCCCCTTCGTTTTTATGCTCACTCCTGAACAAACACCCTCACACAGAATCCGCAGCTTTATCCGTCGTCAAGGACGAATCACCCAAGGCCAACAATTGGCTTTGGATAGTCATTGGGAACGGTATTGTCTCGACCCTAATGCCGACTATGATTTCAGCCAGGTTTTCGGCCGTTCAGCGCCGTTGCTTGTTGAAATAGGCTTCGGCACCGGCGACAGCCTGGCGAAAATGGCGGCGGCCAACCCTGATAACGACTATATCGGCATTGAAGTGCACCGGCCCGGCGTCGGCCATTTAATGCTGCTGCTGGACCAGCAAGTCCTGACCAACGTCAGGATTTATTGTCACGATGCGATTGATATTATCGAGCACAAGATTGCCGACAATAGCCTGGCCGGCGTGCATTTGTTCTTTCCCGACCCCTGGCCAAAAAAGAAGCATCATAAACGGCGTATCGTCCGCCCCAGTTTCGTGGAATTATTGACCCGGAAATTGCAGCCGGACGGATATTTTCATGCGGCGACGGATTGGCAAAATTACGCCGAGCACATGCTGGAAATATTGTCGGCAGGTGCCGGTATCGGCAATGCAAGCCCTGCCGGTGACTATTGCGAACGCCCGGAATACCGCCCGTTAACCCGGTTTGAGCAACGCGGCTTGCGCCTGGGGCATGGTGTGTGGGATTTGATTTTCAGGAAAGGCAAGATTTAATCAACCGCTAGAAAAACAATAGTCCTCGGCAATTGCCCTGCATCCATGCCATCGACAGATAACGCGGACTTGATTACTAAAGCACTTAGCGGACTTGGTTTTGGCTTTTAAAAATCCGTTTAAATCCGTCTAATCAGTGTCATCCGTGTTCTATTAGGTTGTCTTGGATTGAGCCTTAACTGTTAACATTCAATTGCATTGCATTAATGATAATCGCCAATTCGTCGCGTTGCCGTTTTAACGGCTCCAACTCCGCTTCAAGGCTGGCAATGTTTTCATGAATATTGCCTTTTGACTCGTTAATTTTTCTCAGCATTTGCAGGCGGCCTTCGATTTGTTTTTTATGGTCCTTAATCTGATGCATCAACGGCGTTAACACGCCGTTACTCCAGGTTGTCGCATCGGCATGCGCCTGCCTGAGTATATTTCTGGCCTTGGCAATCAGCGTACTGTAAAGCCTGTTGATAACAATGCTTTGTTCCGACATTGTGGTCTTGGCGCTGGAACGAAACGCTTCGCCCTCATCAAAAATCTGTTCCAGTTCAATCTGGTATTGCTTGATCGAAAACAGCTGCGGCTCGATCTCCTTAAAGCCGTATTCATCCTTGAATTTTTTGTGTATCGCCTTGACCAGACGCCGGGTTTCGTTGGTAATATCGACAGAGTCCTGCAACAGGTCACGCAACTCGTCGAACAGTTTGCGGATATTTTGCTTCATGCCGTAGGTTGTCAGGCTCTTTGCCATGTCATGCTTGGTGGTTTTGATGATGTCATCAACTTTTTCTTTAGCGAATGAATCAATCAGCGCCTGGGCTTGAACCGCAAAAACCCGGCGGCTGGCCTGAAAGTTCTCGACATTGGCCATGTAAAGATTTTGCCGATCCCGCGTCTCGGCCATCAATTTGCCGGTCATGTCCTGGTTTTGAAAATCGATTTTCCTGAATTCCTCAAGCTGTGCGACGGCGTTCGCCAATGAAGCGCCTGTTAAATTGGACGACTCATTAACCAAAAATCCGATGTCGCGGGTAATGGTTCCCAGCAGAATGTTTTTGCGCTGCTTTAAAATATCGTTGGCAAGATAGTTTTCCAATGCGGCCAGACGGCTTTTTACCAGCAACTCCTCATCGGCTTTAACTTTGGCAAGCAGGGCTTGTTTGGCTGAAACAGGGAAAATAACATTCTCATCTATTTTTAACGTAGCCGCCGAGGTTTTTATTTGCGAGTGTATGGAGTCGTCATAGCCGTTTTCGCCGGCAAGATCATCCCACATCGCGTCGATTTTATTCATCACCACGGCCAAACCTTGTTTG
>JBAQYH010000377.1:0-6165 GCA_049299935.1 Methylobacter sp.
AAGGTTAACGGCAGTGTGCGCTGGCTGTCGGTAGGCGGCTTAAGAATACAAGTGTCCGAAGTGGTCAAGTTTTTTTCCGTCATCTATATGGCCGGGTATGTCACTCGTTACCAGGAGTCAGTGCAGAATGCGGCTTTTGGATTGGTTAAACCGCTGGGGCTGTTTTCGGTGGCCAGCCTGCTGTTGCTGATGGAGCCGGATTTCGGTTCGGCCGTGGTTATTATCATGATAGCCATGGGCATTATGTTTTTGGCCGGCGCGAGATTATCGCAATTTATCGTGCTGCTATTGGTAATTGGCGTCCTGGCAATGTTGCTGGTTTATTTTTCACCGTACCGTTTGGTTCGGGTCACCAGTTTTATGGATCCTTGGGCCGATCCTTTGAAAACCGGGTTTCAATTAGTCCAGGCGCTGATCTCGTTCGGACGGGGGGAATGGCTGGGCGTGGGCTTAGGTAGCGGTATACAAAAATTATTTTATTTGCCCGAAGCGCACACGGATTTTTTGTTCTCAGTGATCGCCGAAGAATTGGGTTTGCTGGGCGTGATTACAGTGATTGGCTTGTTTTCATTATTGGTTTGGCGCACTTTTGCAATAGCCGCTGCTGCCGAACAGGCCGGGCAACGGTTTTCAGCATTTATTGCCTACGGATTGGGGATCTGGTTCGGTTTTCAGTCGTTCGTCAATATGGGAGTCAATATGGGCATCCTGCCGACCAAAGGCTTGACCTTGCCGTTGATGAGCTATGGCGGCGGCAGCATGATGATTATGTGCTGTGCGGTTGCGCTGTTGTTCCGGGTGCAAAGCGAAGTCGCTGAAATCAATGCCGGTAACCCTAAGAGAAACCGCCATGTCTAAGCGTATCGTTATCATGGCCGGAGGAACCGGCGGGCATGTGTTTCCTGCGTTGGCGGTAGCCCAAGAGCTGATCGGAAAAGGCTGGCAGGTCAGCTGGCTGGGTACGCAAAAAGGACTGGAAGGCCGGGTGATTCCGGAACAGGGCATAGAGATCGATTGGTTGTCGGTTGCCGGTGTACGCGGAAAAGGCTGGCTGTCGAAAATAACCGCGGTGTTTTTGCTGGTCAAGGCCTGTATTCAGGCATTGAAAATTTTGCGGCAGCGCAAACCGGATGTGGTGTTGGGGATGGGCGGGTTTGTCGCGGGTCCCGGCGGATTGATGGCAAAACTATTAGGCATACCGCTGGTCATCCATGAGCAAAATAGGGTGCCGGGAACCACGAACCGGTTATTGGCGCGCATGGCCAATCAGGTGTTGGAAGCCTTCCCGGACAGCTTTAATAAAAAGCTGAATGCCAAATTTACCGGCAATCCGCTCAGAAAACAGTTCGTAATCCCCCTCGATCCCCCTTTTTCAAAGGGGGAGGCTAATTCACCCTTTGAAAAGGCCCATGACCTAATTCCCCCCTTTGAAAAAGGGGGGCTAGGGGGGATTAATATATTGGTTGTCGGCGGTAGCCAGGGAGCCCAGGTTTTGAACGAAGTTGTGCCTGATGCACTGGCAGCCTTAGCCGACGTAGCGAATGGAAACACAGTGCAAATAAAGCACCAAACCGGCACGGCCATGCAAAAACAGGTCGAGAGCCGGTATAAAGAATTAGGCATGAACGCGGAAGTCCATGCCTTTATAGAAGATATGGTATCGGCCTATCAATGGGCGGATCTGGTGATTTGCAGGTCGGGCGCAATGACCGTCAGCGAAGTGGCGGCGGCAGGGGTTCCGGCCATATTCATACCGTTGCCGAACGCGATTGACGACCATCAATCGGCCAATGCCCGGTATTTAGCCGATGCCGGTGCAGCGCAGATATTGATGCAAAAAGATTTGAATACAGCAACGCTGGTAGAACACATAATAAAGGTAGTTAAGCAATTGGATGTCATGAGTAAAACTGCAAAAGAATACGCACGGCTGGATGCGACGGAAATCGTTGCCGGTGTTTGCATGGCCGAGGCGGGATTATGACAAATCGACAGAAAAGCCGATTTTCACGGTGCAGCCGCCCAAAGGGTGGCGTACAGCAGGGAGGTTCGCGATGAACTTCCCTAACAGCCAGATGCCGGCCCAGGCATTAGGCAGTATCGACCGGATACATTTTGTCGGCATAGGCGGAACCGGCATGAGCGGCATTGCCGAGGTGTTGTCGAATCTCGGCTATCACGTCTCGGGTTCGGACATCAAAGAAAGCGCCGTGACCCAAAGATTGGCAAACCTGGGTGTGACCATCAATATCGGGCATAAGCGGGAAAATATTGCAGAGGTCGATGTGGTGGTGGCTTCCAGCGCGATCGACCGCAGCAATGAAGAAATCGACGAAGCTTATATCCAAAGAATACCGGTCATTCCGCGCGCGGAAATGCTGGCAGAGTTGATGCGTTTCCGGTTCGGTATCGCCGTTGCGGGAACCCACGGCAAGACCACTACCACCAGTTTAACCGCAAGCATCCTGGCCGAAGGCGGGCTAGATCCTACCTTCGTGATCGGCGGACGGCTAAACAGCGCAGGCAGCAATGCCAAATTAGGCTTAGGCCATTATTTGGTCGCAGAAGCCGATGAAAGCGATGCGTCATTTTTATACTTGCAGCCGATGATGGCCATCGTCACCAATATCGACCAGGATCATATGGCGACCTATGAGGGCAGTTTTCAGCGCTTAAAGGATACGTTTACCGAGTTCCTGCATCATCTGCCTTTTTACGGGCTGGCGGTGATGTGCCTGGATGATGAAGGCGTCAGGGCGATCCTGCCGGGAATATCCAAGCCGGTAACGACTTACGGCGTCCATGAAGATGCCGACGTGCGTGCGGTCAATATCAAGCAAGAGGGGATGCATACCTCTTTTGAGGTCATACGCAGAGGCGACTATCCGCCTTTACAGGTCACCTTGAATATGCCCGGCTGGCATAACATGCTCAATGCGCTGGCGGCGATTAGCGTCGCAACCAAACTGGCGGTCGATGATGCGGCCATTATCAGGAGTTTGGGGGCGTTTAAAGGTGTAGGCAGGCGCTTTCAAATTAACGGCGACTTGCCGATGGGCGAGGGCAAGCTGACACTGGTTGACGATTACGGTCATCATCCGCGCGAGATTGCCGCGACGCTTGAAGCCTTGCGCCAGGCCTGGCCGGATCGGCGTAAGGTCGTTGTGTTTCAGCCGCACCGGTATACCCGCACCCGGGATTTATTTGAAGATTTCGTGCAAGTGCTGTCAACCGTTGACGTGCTGATCCTGATGGATGTGTATTCGGCAGGCGAAACGGTGATTCCCGGCGCGGACGGCAGGGCACTAAGCCGGGCAATCCGTGTGCGCGGACAAGTCGATCCGGTATTTGTCGAAAACTGGGAGGAGTTGCCGCAAATTTTGGCGGGCATCGTAAAGGCAGAAGATGTGATATTGACGATGGGCGCGGGCAATGTAGGACAGATTGCCGCACAGTTACCGCAGTCATTATCAGTAATGCTCGATATGAATATTAAATAAATCGATTTGGTAAGTTGCCGTTATTTAAAGAATATTGTTAATGAATCGGCAGGGCCTATGTGGTTTTACTTATATATTTCTACTATTTAATACCATACATTGTTGTTGCATTAATAAAATGGGGGGAGTGACGCCCTAAGTATTGGTAGATTCATAACAGGCAAGGCGCACTTAGTTTTATTGATATTTAGTAATTAAAAAAATTAAATAGAGGATTAACAAATTATGCAGGCACCAACGAGCATCAAATTTGAGTCGATGATTCCTGAAATGTCAATAGAACATAGTTGTGGCGTCGTAGAGCAAAGTCTCTACAGGAAATGACAATTGAAATGAAAGGTAGCTTGCTAAAGCATGAAAAATTGGCGAGGTACACAAGTTGGCGTGTTGGCGGTCCTGCGGATCGGCTGTACATCCCGCAAGACCGGCAGGATCTGATCGAGTTTATCAAGGCTCTGCCTGAGTCCGAGCCTGTGTTCTGGATGGGGCTGGGAAGCAATTTACTGGTCAGGGACGGCGGCATACGCGGTACGGTCATCAATACCAAGGGACGATTAAAAGAGATGAGCCTGACCGATGACGGTTCGGTTTATGTCGAAGCGGGCGTTCCCTGTGCGCATGTGGCGCGTTTTTGCGGAGAACGGGGCTTGGTCGGAGCAGAGTTTCTGGCGGGCATACCCGGAACCATGGGCGGTGCCTTAAAGATGAATGCCGGGGCCTTCGGCGGAGAAACCTGGGCTATCGTTAGCAGTGTAGAAATGCTGGATGCGTCGGGTAACGTAACGTGCAGAAAGCCAGATGAGTTCAAGGTAGGTTACAGGTCGGTGAAGGGCTTTGACAATGAATGGTTTCTAGCCTGTGAGTTGAGATTACAGCAAGGCGATACCGCAGCCAGCCAGCAGAAAATTAAAGGGTTATTGGAAAAACGGGGAGCGACGCAGCCGACGAATCAGCCCAGTTGCGGTTCGGTATTTAAAAATCCGGAAGGCGATTATGCGGCACGGTTGATAGAACAAACCGGTTTAAAAGGCTATGCGATTGGCGGGGCTTGCGTGTCGGAAAAACATGCGAATTTTATCGTCAATACCGGCAATGCAACGGCAGCGGACATCGAAGCTCTCATTCATTATGTCCAGGATAAAGTTGAACAACAGCAGGGGGTCGTTTTGCAGACTGAGGTTTGTATGGTAGGTGTAACAATATGAAAGCATTGGCGTTAAGCAAGCCTGAGCAGTTTGGCCGTGTCGCCGTAATGATGGGCGGTTCGGCAGCGGAAAGGGAAGTCTCGTTAAGAAGCGGGGCCGCCGTTTATGAGGCTTTAAAAAGCAAAGGCGTGGACGCGGTTGCCATTGATGTAACGGGCAGTCCGATTGAGGCATTGGCGGGACAAAAATTTGACCGGGTATTTAACATCATCCACGGACGCGGCGGCGAAGACGGCGTGCTGCAAGGCGTTCTGGAAGTGCTCGGAATACCCTATACCGGCAGCGGCGTATTGGCTTCGGCGTTGAGCATGGATAAGCTCCGGACCAAGCTGTGCTGGCAGGGTTACGGTCTGTCCACGCCCAAATGGTGTTTATTGAAAGATGAAGCCGATATTGACGGTTGCATTGAAAAGTTGGGCTTCCCGGTCATCGTCAAACCGGCCCTGGAAGGTTCCAGCATCGGCATGAGCAAGGCAAATAATCGGGATGAGCTGTTGAAGGCCCTGGCCGTTGCAGCGAAATTTCGCTGTGACGTCTATGCGGAAGCCTGGGTTACCGGTAAGGAGTATACCGTTGCGGTGCTGGACGGAGAGGCGTTGCCGGCTATTCGCCTGGAAACGCCCAATGCCTTTTACGATTACGAAGCCAAATACCAGGCGACGACGACGCAATATCATTGCCCTTGCGGCCTGGACCAGGATCGGGAGCAGTTTTTAAGGGACTTGGCGGTAACGGCCTGCAAGGTCGTTGGCGTTAAAGGCTGGGGCAGGGTGGATGTGTTCATCGATGACTTGGGTCAATACCAGTTGATAGAGGTTAACACCGTTCCCGGCATGACCGACCACAGCTTGGTGCCGATGGCGGCCAGGCAGGCGGGTATTAGTTTTGAAGAGCTGGTTTGGCGAATTTTGGAAACCAGTTGCGGGTAATGATAGATGGCTGGTAATTATTTAGCCGCAGATCGACACGGATTAAACGGATTTCTTTTGCGGTTTATTCAGCGTGTATCTGTGTCGCCTGGAGGCGCCTACTTTTGGCAATCCGTGGCTGAATACTTATGAAAGCCGTTGCAAAAACTTTGATGAGCGTATTGCTGATAGCCGGCTTGGTTTTGTTGGCAGGTTTCGGCGTTAAAAGCATACCGATTAAGTATGTGCGTACCGAAGGGGTTTTTCAGTACCTCAGCAAGGATGAGATAAAGACGGCTTTGCAGCCCTTGGTGGCGACCGGTTTTTTCGATGCCGATATGCAGGCGATTCATCAGGCGGTTTCGGAGTTGACCTGGGTGGATGCCGTTTCGGTCAAACGAGTCTGGCCCGACGCGATTGACATAAAGATACGCGAAAAGAAACCCTATGTGCGCTGGGGGCAGACAAGCCTGGTCAGCGCGCGGGGCGAGATTATTACACCGAAGAATATAGAACTGTTTACGAACTTGCCTATATTGCAAGGGCCTGAGC